>JAZQLB010000329.1:0-6178 GCA_045542475.1 Lachnospiraceae bacterium
TATTAAAACTTGGTTTGGTTCATCCGTTACCAAGAAAATTAATTGAAGAATTTGCATCCAAAGTAGATACATTGTACATTTTTGAAGAATTGGAACCTGTTTTTGAAGAACAGATTAAGTCTTGGGGAATCAAATGTATCGGTAAGGAAATCTTCACCGTACAGGGCGAATATAGTGCCAATATGATTCGTAAGGCTGTTCTTAAGCAGGAGGTTAATATTGACGCAGCAGCAACAGTTCCTGCAAGACCTCCAATTCTGTGTCCAGGCTGTCCACACAGAAGCGTGTATTCAGTACTTAATAAGTTAAAGATTCATGCAGCAGGTGATATCGGCTGCTATACTCTTGGTGCAGTTGCTCCGCTTAGCGTTGTTGATACAACTGTATGTATGGGTGCAAGTATTTCTACACTTCATGGTATGGAGAAGGCTAAGGGCAAGGATTATATTAAGAACTGGGTTGCTGTTATCGGTGATTCTACATTTATGCATACGGGAATTAATTCTCTTATGAACATGGTATACAATCAGGGTACAGGAACAGTTATGATTCTTGATAACTCAACAACAGGTATGACAGGACATCAGGATAACGCTGCAACAGGTAAGACTTTGATGGGCGAGACAGTTCCAGCAATTAACATTTACCATATGTGTAAGGCTATGGGAATTAAGAATGTGGTTGAGGTTAATGCCTTTGATGTGGCAGAGCTTGAGAGAATTGTTAAGGAAGAAACTGCAAAGGATGAGGTATCAGTTATTATTACCAAGTCTCCTTGCGTACTTCTTAAGAGTAATAAATTTACAACCAAGTGTGTTCCTGTTCCAGAGAAGTGTAAGAAGTGCGGCATGTGCTTAAAGCCGGGCTGTCCAGCTCTTACCAAGAATGAGGACGGAACAATATCAATAGACCAGACAATGTGTAACGGCTGCGGTCTCTGTAAGGGAATCTGTAAGTTCGGTGCTATTGAGACAGTGGAGGTATAATATGGCAAATAATACAAAGAACATTATGATAGTTGGTGTCGGCGGTCAGGGAACACTTCTGACCAGCCGTATCCTTGGTGGAATTACAGTAGCAGCAGGCTATGATGTTAAGCTTTCTGAGGTTCATGGTATGGCTCAAAGAGGCGGAAGCGTAGTTACCTTCGTTCGTTACGGCGAGAAGGTAGCAGAGCCTATTGTTGAGGAAGGTCAGGCAGATGTGCTTATTGCATTTGAGAGATTAGAGGCACTTCGTTATGCACATTTCCTTAAGAAGGATGGCGCAATCGTTGTTAATGACCATAGAATCGACCCTATTACAGTAGTAACAGGCGTGGCTCAGTATCCAGATAATATTATCGAGGAGCTTGAGAAAAATCACAGAGTATACAAGGTTAATGCCATGGAGGAGGCTCTTAAGCTTGGCAATTCAAAGGTATTTAACATTATCGTACTTGGTGTTGCCGCAAGACATATGGATTTCTCTAAGGAAGCATGGCTTGAGGTAATTGAAAAGACAGTACCACCTAAGACAGTAGAGATTAATAAAAAGGCATTCTTACTTGGATTTGAAGGTTAATTACTGCAAGGGAAGCAGATAGATTATATTTTGGGAGGTTACCTAAGGTGATTTGGAATGAAGCAAAGGAATGTATGAGCCGTGAAGAGATGCGTGCTCTGCAAAGTAAACGACTGGTTAAGGCGGTGGACAGAGTATATCATAATGTTGAGTACTACCGTAAGAAAATGCAGGCTGTAGGTATAGAGCCGGGCGATATTAAGGGAATTGAGGATTTACATAAGCTTCCTTTTACAACAAAGAATGATTTAAGAGATACATATCCATTCGGTTTATTTGCAGTTCCTAAGACAGAGATAGTTCGCGTTCATGCATCAAGTGGTACAACTGGTAAGGCTACTGTTGTAGGCTATACCAGAAAGGACATTGATATATGGGCAGAATGTGTGGCAAGAGCTTTTACACAGGCAGGACTTACAAGGGATGATATTATTCAGGTAGCCTATGGCTACGGCTTATTTACCGGTGGTCTGGGAGCTCATTATGGTGCGGAGAATCTTGGTGCTACAGTAGTGCCTATGTCTACAGGTAATACTAAGAAGCTTACTACCATGATGAAGGATTTCGGAGCAACAGCCATCGCTTGTACACCTTCATATCTTCTTCATATTGCAGAGACGCTTGAGGCTGACGGCGACCTTGATAAGGTTAAGTTAAAGGCAGCTATCTGTGGTGCTGAGCCTTGGACTGAGCAGATGCGTAAGCAGATTGAGGAGAAGCTTCATATTAATGCCTTTGATATTTATGGCCTTTCAGAGATTATGGGACCGGGTGTTGCCTGCGACTGTATATATCATAAGGGACTTCATGTATATGAGGACCACTTCCTTCCTGAGATTATTGATCCTGAGACACTTGAGCCAGTAGCGGAGGGAGAGACTGGTGAGCTTGTGTTTACAACAATCACTAAGGAGGGTATTCCACTTATCAGATACAGAACAAAGGATTTAACGAGCATCAGCTACGAGAAATGTGAATGTGGCAGAACACTTGCCAGAATCAGCCGCTTCAAGGGTCGTTCAGATGATATGTTAATTATTCGTGGAGTAAATGTATTCCCATCACAGGTTGAGGCTGCTCTTCTTGAAATGGGTGAGGCTTCACCGCATTATATGATGATTGTTGACCGTGTAAATAACCTTGATACCCTAGAGGTGCAGGTAGAGGTTGGCGAGGAGTTCTTTTCAGATAAGATTAGTGAGCTTGAGAATCTTACTAAGAAGATTGCACATGTTATCCAGCAGGCGATTGGTCTGGCGGTTAAGGTTAAATTAGTTGAGCCAAAGACAATTGAGCGAAGCATGGGTAAGGCAGTACACGTTATCGATAAGCGTAAATTAGTGTAAGAAAGGAGCTTAAGTATGTTTGTTAATCAGTTATCAGTATTTATTGAAAACAGAGAAGGTCGTCTTGACCAGGTATTAGAGGCACTAAAGGAAGAGAATATCAATATTATTTCTTTATCCCTTGCTGATTCAAGCGATTACGGTCTTTTAAGAATGATAGTATCAGAGCCTGAGAAGGCAAAAGCAGCTTTAAAGAACAGAGATTTTTCGGCAATGCTTACTCCTGTACTTGCAGTTAAACTGTCTCATCAGGTAGGTCAGCTTCAGGTGCTGCTTGCTGAGATTTGTAAGGCAGGAATTAATATCGAGTATATGTATGCACTTGCAACAGGCTCAGATGATGCTTCAATTATTATTAAAACAGCAGACCTTGAAAAGGCAGCAGAGGTGCTTGGTAAGGCTGGTGTTGAGCTTATTAAATCAACTGAGTTATAAAGAGTGGTAGAGAAATGGTTATAGATTTTCATACACATATTTTTCCTGAAAAAATAGCGCCTAAGACTATTGAAGCCTTAGAAAAACGTTCAGGAATAAAGGCAGCCACAAACGGTATGCTTGACGGTCTTTTAGCTTCAATGGAGCGAAGTGGTGTGGATATGTCAGTAATCCTTCCTGTGGTTACGAAGCCTTCACAGTTTGACAGCATTAATAAGTATGCTACATTCATTAATGAAAATTATGGCGACAGGCTGCTCTCCTTTGGCGGGATTCACCCTGATTGTGAGGATTATAAGGCAGAGCTTGATGAGATTAAGAGACTAGGGCTTAAGGGGATTAAGCTTCACCCGGATTATCAGGGCGTGATGTTTGATGATGTCAGATATATGAATATTATCGAATATGCGGATGCGCTTGACCTTATTATAGTTACGCATGCAGGACTGGATATCGGACTTCCGGAGCCGGTGCATTGTACTCCAAAGCGTGCCAGAGCAGTAATTGATAAGCTTAAGCCTAAAAAATTAGTGCTGGCACACATGGGTGGCTGGAGTCTTTGGGATGAGGTGTATGAATATCTGGCAGGAGAGAATGTGTATTTTGATACTGCATTTTCCCTTAATTACATTAAGGAGGAGCAGTTTCTTAAGATATTTAATAAGCACGATAAGAAGAAAATCTTATTTGCCACGGATTCACCTTGGAGTGATGCATGTAGGGATTTAACCTCTCTTAGACAGCTTACTCTTAAGGATAATGAAATAGAGGATATTTTATCGGGTAATGCCAGACGTCTGTTGGATATATAGGCTGCGAGCAAGCTATATAACACGGATAAATGGAAAAGAATAATTGAAATAAAGCCCCTTGCGTTAAGGCAGGGGTTTTATATAAAACTTAAACTTTAACACTTTAAAGTTATGGGAGTTAAAAGCTTTAAAGTGACAAAATAGGAGGTAACACAATGGTTACAAAAATTATATTTCTGGTTGTTTTCTTCGCTATAATGATTGCGGTAGGTTTATATTCAAGAAAACACGCAACTAATGTTAATGATTTCGTATTGGGTGGAAGAGGAGTTGGTCCTTGGCTTACAGCATTTGCTTACGGAACCTCTTACTTTTCAGCGGTAGTATTCGTTGGCTACGCAGGTCAGTTTGGATATAAGTACGGTATATCTGCTACATGGATTGGTATCGGTAATGCCATAATCGGTTCACTTCTTGCATGGGTTATTTTAGGAAGAAGAACAAGAGTTATGAGTAAGCATTTGTCAGCGTCAACCATGCCTGATTATTTTGGCAAGCGTTATGATTCAAAATCGCTTAAGATTGCAGCATCAGCTATATCATTTATTTTCTTAATTCCATATACTGCTTCGGTTTATAACGGGCTTTCAAGATTATTTGGAATGGCATTTGATATTCCTTATGCAGTGTGTGTAATCGTTATGGCAGCTTTAACAGGTGTGTATGTAATCCTCGGCGGTTATATGGCAACTGCCATTAATGATTTTATTCAGGGAATTATTATGCTTGGTGGAATTGTGGCGGTTATTATGGCAGTTCTTAACGGACAGGGAGGCTTCTATGAAGCGGTTAAGAGTCTTGCGGAGATAGAGAGTGATGTTCCTTTGACTATGGGACAGAAGGGTGTGTTTGCTTCCTTCTTTGGTCCAGACCTTCCTAACTTAATCGGCGTAGTAATCCTTACCTCACTTGGAACATGGGGATTACCTCAGATGGTTCACAAATTCTATGCAATTAAGGATGAGAAATCTATCAAATATGGAACAATTATTTCCACAATGTTTGCGATTGTAGTATCAGGCGGCTGCTATTTCCTTGGCGGCTTCGGACGTTTATTTGATACAGAGGCAATACATAATGCTGATGGAAGCGTAGTATATGATGCAATTGTTCCAAGCATGTTATCAACTCTTCCTGATATTTTGGTGGGTGTTGTAGTTGTGCTTGTATTATCAGCTTCAATGTCAACACTTTCATCACTTGTACTTACATCAAGCTCAACCTTAACCCTTGACCTTATAAAGGATAATGTGGTTAAGAATATGAGTGAAAAAAAGCAGCTCCTTTACATGCGAGTGCTGCTGGTATTCTTTATTGTAATAAGCGTAGTTATTGCACTTGACCCACCTACCTTTATTGCACAGCTTATGGGTATTTCGTGGGGCGCACTGGCAGGTGCTTTCCTTGCACCATTTATGTACGGACTTTACTGGAAGGGCGTTACCAAGGCTGCTGTATGGGCAAGCTTTATCTGTGGTGTAGGTATTACTGTATCAAATATGTTCCTTAAGTTTATTGCTTCGCCTATTAATGCAGGTGCTATTACTATGGTTGTGGGACTTATTGTGGTTCCGGTTGTCAGCCTTATTACTCCTAAGATGGATAAGAAGAAGGTTGATGAGTGCTTTACTTGTCTTGATGAGACAGTTGTGGTGCATAAGAGAAGTTCTATTGAGGAATAAAAAGTAAATAATTATTTTATGGAATGCGTAGAAGGGTTCTTTATCGATTGGTTTGGTGAGTTTTGGAAAGCTTGCAGGATAAACGATAAAGAACCTTTTTTGTATGAAAAAAGGTTAAACTTACAGGTGGTTTTGGAATGTAAAATTCCGTTTTGATTAAAAGCACTTGAAAAAAAACATAATTAATGTAAAATTAGCTACATAAATGCTTGAAATATATTGTTATAAGTTTAGGAGATGTTTATGGGAAGCTGTGAGATAGAGAATGTTAATATGTCATTAGAAGAGGCAGAATATATTTATAAAAAGAATGATTGTTCATTGTTTGTTATGGCAAGAG
>JAZQLB010000330.1:0-2514 GCA_045542475.1 Lachnospiraceae bacterium
CTAAGGTGGAGCGAGGCAACAGGGTATTTCCGGTCAGCGATAAGTCTAATGATGTAATATTTACATTGCTTAGAATATTAAAGGGACTCGGTGTTGAGATAATCTATGACACTAAGGTAACCAAGGTTAATACTGCAATGAACAGTGATGGCATGGAGCAGTTTGTGTCTGTAGAGGCTGACGGAAGGGAATATAAGGCGGATTCTCTTATTATTGCCACAGGTGGTCTTTCTTATCCATCCACAGGCTCAACGGGGGATGGCTTTAGGTTTGCTGCTGAGACAGGGCATAATGTGACGGAATGTTCGCCGGCACTGGTGCCTTTTAATGTTGCGGACGAGGACATTAAGGCGTTGCAGGGACTTGCACTTAAGAATGCAGGTGTGACCATATGGGATGGTAAAAAGAAGCTGTATGAGGATTTTGGAGAGCTTTTATTTACACATTTTGGAGTAAGTGGACCAACACTTCTTAGTGCCAGCTCTTATGTGGCAAAAAAGATTAAGGATAAGCCTTTAAGGCTTGTAATAGATTTAAAGCCTGCTCTTAGTATGGAGCAGCTTGATGAACGTGTTTTAAGGGATTTTGAGGAATTTAAGAATAAGAATTTCAATAATTCATTGGATAAGCTTCTTCCAAAGTCATTAATTCCTGTTATTATTAATCGTAGCGGAATTGATGAATATAAGAAGGTTAATGAGATAAGCCGTGAGGAACGTCAGAGGCTTATTAATACAATAAAGAATCTGGAATTTACTCTTACAGGCTTAAGAGGCTATAATGAGGCAATAATAACACAGGGTGGTGTAAGCGTTAAGGATGTGGACCCATCAACCATGGAGTCTAAAAGAGTAACAGGTTTATATTTTGCCGGAGAGGTATTGGATCTTGATGCGGTAACAGGCGGCTTTAATTTGCAGATTGCATGGTCCACAGGATACCTGGCAGGTAATTCCATAAGATAAAGGAGATAATATATATGGCATATAGTATAGCTTTGGATGGTCCGGCAGGAGCCGGAAAAAGTACAATAGCAAAGGCGGTAGCTAAGGAACTTAACTTTATTTATGTTGAGACCGGTGCAATGTACCGTGCAATGGCTTTGTATTTTCTTAAAAAGGGCATAGATGGCAGGGATGAAGCTGCTGTAGCGAATGCCTGTGAGGATGTTGTTGTAACCCTAAGGTATGAAAACGGGCTGCAGCAGGTAATACTTAATGATGAGAATGTGACCGCATTTTTAAGAACAGAAGAGGTGGGTAAGCAGGCGAGTGTAACAGCAAAGTATCCTGTTGTAAGAGCAAAGCTTGTACAGCTTCAAAGGGAGCTTGCAAAGACTGCAGATATTATAATGGACGGAAGGGATATCGGAACCTGTGTGCTTCCTGATGCTACGGCAAAAATCTATCTTACAGCCAGTGTGGATGTCCGCGCAAAAAGAAGATATGACGAACTGGTTGCAAAGGGAGAAAATCCGGATTATGAGGTTATTAAGGCGGATATTGCTGCAAGAGATTATGCAGATATGAACAGAGAGGTATCACCTCTTAAGCAGGCAGAGGATGCGGTGCTTGTGGATTCTTCGGATATGGGGATAGAAGAGGTTGTTGCTGAGATAATAAAAATATTTAAAGAAAAGGCAGGATGTTAGTTTGGAGGTTATTTTAGCTAAGACAGCAGGCTTTTGTTTTGGTGTAAAGAGAGCTGTAGATAAGGTATATGAGAATACTGATAAAAAACACGTATATACGTATGGTCCGATTATACACAATGAAACAGTTGTTTCAGATTTTGAGAGACAAGGGGTAAGTGTAATTGAAGAGAGCTCTGATGTTAGTAAATTTGAAAAAGGAACAGTTGTAATTCGTGCTCATGGTGTCGAAAAAAATGTGTATGAAGAACTTAAGTCTGCGGAGATGGAGATTGTAGATGCCACATGTCCTTTTGTACTCAAAATTCATAAAATAGTAAAAGAAGAGTCAGAAGCAGGCAATACAATCATTATTATCGGTAATGAAAATCATCCGGAAGTGAGAGGGATAAAAAGCTGGTCAGGAGACAAATCCTATGTAATTGGAGGCGTTTCAGAGGCCGAAAACTTCAATTTAGACGTAAAAAACCTTGTTATCGTGTCCCAAACCACATTTAATTACAAGAAATTTAAAGAAATAGTTGAAATTTTCGAGAAAAAGGGTTATGATATAAGGTGTTTAAATACAATTTGCAACGCCACTGAAGAACGCCAGACAGAAGCCCGCGAGATTGCGAAGAATGTCGATGCGATGATCGTCATTGGCGGGAAGAACAGTTCCAATACCCAGAAGTTGTTTGAGATTTGTAAGGAAGAATGTGATAATACTTATTACATTCAGACTGCTGCTGATATGGATTTTTCAACAATAAGGGGAATGCAAAAAATCGGAATCACTGCAGGGGCATCCACCCCAAAAAAAATTATTGAGGAGGTTCAAACGAGATGTCAGAGTTAAGTTTTGAACAGATGTTAGAAGAATC
>JAZQLB010000331.1:0-14680 GCA_045542475.1 Lachnospiraceae bacterium
CCTATGGATGAAGAATACCAGAGCATGGACTTTGTTAAAGGGTATACTGGTTATTTTGCTGTTCATTTTAATTGCCTCAATTTTCAGATTCACCACTATTTTATGGATTGCAGAAAAGTCTATTAATGTAGTTGTTATTGCAGTTGTGATTATATTCCAGCCTGAGCTTAGAAAGGCTCTTGAGCAGCTTGGTAATAAGCAGTATCTGGCAGGGCTCCTTCCGTTTGATGACAGACGTGACCATGGAGAGAGATTTAGTGATAAGACCATTAATGAGCTTATCAAGGCATCCTATGAGCTGGCAAAGAAGAAGACAGGTGCGCTTATTGTAATTGAGAGAGAAATCAGACTTGATGATTATATCAAAACAGGTATTCCTGTTGATGGTATTGTTACAAGTCAGTTACTTATTAATATATTTGAACATAATACTCCATTACATGATGGTGCGGTAATTATCAGAGGAAACAGAGTAATTGCGGCAACCTGTTATCTTCCATTATCAGAGAATATGGATCTTAGTAAGGAATTAGGAACTAGACATCGTGCAGGAACCGGAATTAGCGAGGTTACTGATTCATTTACGATTATCGTGTCAGAGGAGACGGGAAAGGTATCTATTGCAACAGATGGTGACCTTATTAGAAATGTGGATGGAGATTACCTTAAGAATAAGCTTAGTATGCTTAAGACAGGGGAAGTAGAGCAAAAGCGTCTTAAGATATGGAAAAGGGGAGGTAAGTCTGATGAGAAAAAGGATATTTAATAATATAGGACTTAAAATTCTCGCACTGGTAATTGCTGTTGTTGTATGGTGGTCCATTGTCAATATTGATGACCCTCTTCAAAAGAAGACAATTGGAGGCATTGCTGTTGAGCTTCGTAATGCAGAGGATTTGACTGATAAGGGATATATATATCAGGTTGTATCAGGCAGTGTAATACAGATTACGGTAAAGGCTCCGCAAAGCATTGCTAATGAGCTTAGATCTTCAGATTTTACTGCATATGCTGATTTGAGCCAATTAAGTCCCCTTACGGATTCTGCAGCTATTGAAATTGTATGCAATAAAGAAGGGGTAGCTGACCAGATACAGGAGATTTCAAGCAAAACACAGGTAGTAAAGCTAGAGATTGATAATAAAGAAACAATGGAATTTGCCATTGAGATAGCTATTACAGGCTCACCTGCAACGGACTATGTTATTGGAGATCAGACAACCTCACCGACAAAAATTCAGGTTACGGGAGCAGCATCTGTAGTTGAACGCATTTCAAAGGCAGTTATCTCATATAATGTATCAGATATGACCAGCTCTGTCTCAGAGAAGGTTACGCCGGTGTTCTATGATAAGGACGGAAATGTCGTGGATGTAAGCGGTTTACAGCTTAGCAGAAGCAATATGCTTCTTAATGTAGAGATTCTTCCTACCAAGTGGGTAAATATAGAGTTTGCACCGAGTGGAACAGTGGATGAAGAGTATAGAATGATGGGCTATACACAGAATATACAGCAGGTTAAGATTGCGGGTTCAAGAACCAATCTGGCAAATATATCCAAGATAACAATTCCAAGTGATGCAATATGTGTGGATGGAATAACAGAGGATACACAATACACGGTTAATGTTGCATCATATTTATCCGGGGTATATAGAATAGTTTCAGATACAAAGGAGCTGCAGGTTGATGTGGATGTAGAGCCTTTATATACCAAGACATTTAGAATACCATGCAGCTCAATTGCAATTAATAATCTTGCTTCTAAGCTGCAGGTTGAGTGGAATGAGGTATATGTAGAGGTTGATATTAAGGCAATAACAGAGGTGCTTGACAGCTTTAATCTGGATGCACTTAATGCCAATGTTGATATGCAGGGGCTTGACGAGGGTGAATATGAACTGGTAATCCAGATGTCTGAGGATTCGAATTTTGATGTTGTGGGAACCTATACGGTATCTCTTAACGCCTTTAATCCTGATGCAAGAATAGAGGAAGAAACAGAATCAGAGTCTATACAGGAAAATGAATAAATAGAGAGTTAATAAGTGCCAGAAACGGCACGGAAATGAGGAATAATGGCTAGAATATTTGGAACGGACGGCGTAAGAGGCGTTGCCAATAAGGAACTTACTGTTGAGCTTGCAATGAATCTTGGAAAGGCAGGAGCCTACGTTCTTACTAAGGAAAATGCCCATAAGCCAACAATACTTGTGGGTTGTGATACACGTATTTCAGGAGATATGCTTGCAAATGCGCTTATGGCTGGTATCTGCTCTGTAGGTGCAGATGCGGTGTATGCAGGAGTTGTTCCGACTCCGGCTATAGCATATCTTACCAAAAAGTACGGAATGGATGCAGGTGTTGTAATATCGGCATCCCATAATCCGGCAGAATATAACGGAATTAAGTTTTTCAGCAAAACCGGCTATAAGCTTCCTGATGTATTGGAGGATGAGATTGAAGAGGTATTAAGACTTAACGGAGCAGAGCTTCCGATGCCTTTAGGTGATGAGGTTGGAAGGATTACCTATAAGCTTGATGCTAAGGATTACTATGTTGAATTTGCAAAGAATCTATTAAAGCTTGATTTATCAGGACTAAAGATTGTAGCTGATACTGCTAACGGAGCAGCATTTTATACAGCAGAAAAGACCTTAAAGGCATTGGGAGCAGAGCTTGTAATGCTTCATAATAAGCCTGATGGAACTAATATTAATAAGGCTTGTGGGTCAACTCATCTTGGAAGTCTTAAAAGGGCGGTTGTTGAGCATGGTGCAGATGTGGGTATTGCTTTTGATGGAGATGCAGACAGAATGCTTGCTGTGGACGAGATGGGCAATGAGGTTGACGGTGATAAGCTGATGGCTATATGCGGTTTGTTTATGAAAGAGCAGGGCAGACTTAAGCAGGATACCATTGTAGCAACAGTTATGAGTAATCTTGGTTTCTTTATTATGGGTAAGGAGAATAACCTTAACATTGAGCAGACCAAGGTTGGTGACAGATATGTTCTTGAAAGAATGCTTGAAAAGGGATATAATCTTGGCGGCGAGCAGTCAGGACATATTATTTTCCTTGATGAGAATACAACAGGTGATGGGTTGCTGAGTGCACTTCATCTGTTGGAGGTGATGGTATCAACTGGTAAGAAGCTGTCAGAGCTTGCTGATGTAGTACATATATTACCTCAGGCACTGGTTAATGCCAAGGTTCCTAATGTAAAAAAGGAATATTATATGGATTATAAGCCTGTTGCAGAGGCTATCGCCGAGCTTGAGGCTAAGTTTGACGGAAGAGGCAGAGTGCTTATTCGTCCGTCAGGAACGGAGCCGCTGGTACGAGTTATGATAGAGGGCGATGACCAGCAGGTAATAGAGGAAGAAGCAAATAAGCTTGCAAAGCTAATTACTGAGGTGATGAGCTAAGCTTATAGAAGGAGACCGAAGTGACAGAGGAAACGAAGGTCAAAAGTGTTGACGTGATTATACCTACCTGTAGGCCGGGACATCAGCTTGAGCAGCTTCTTAAGATGCTTGAGTGCCAGACTTATCAGGTGAACAGGGTTATAATAATGAATACAGAAAAAGAATATTATGATGAAAGCAGGTATAGCTTTTCGGGCGGTCTGGATGTAGTGCATATAACCGAAGAGGAGTTTGACCATGGTAAGACCCGACATGAGGGAATATTACTGTCAGAGGCTGATTATTGTCTTTTAATGACACAGGATGCCATTCCATATGATGAAAAGCTGGTGGAGAAGCTGGTAGAGGCATTGGAAGAGAAGGCGGTGGCTGTTGCTTATGCAAGGCAGCTTCCGGCATATGATTGTCGTGTGATTGAGCAGCTGTCAAGAAGTTTTAATTATCCGGCAGAGAGCAGAATTAAGAGTCATGATGACATTAAAACCATGGGAATCAAGGCTTTCTTTTGCTCGGATGTATGTGCCATGTATGATAGAAGGCTGTATCTGGAGGCAGGGGGCTTTATCAGAAAGACTATCTTTAATGAGGATATGATAATGGCGCATAAGCTGCTGACCATGGGCTATAGAGTGCATTATAAGGCAGAGGCGATGGTTATACATTCTCATAATTATACAAATATGCAGCAGCTTCATCGTAATTTTGACCTTGGAGTATCCCAGACTGATAATCCTGAGACTTTTGCAGGAATATCCTCAGAGAGTGAGGGTATTAAGTTCCTTTTAAGACTGTCTAAGCTATTGATAAAAAGCGGAAGAATATTTGATATTCCGTATTTATATATAAACAGTGCTTTCAGGCTTCTGGGTTATAAGCTTGGAAGACATTATAAAAGACTGCCTATGTGGCTTGTTAAAAAGTGTTCAATGAACAGAAATTATTGGAGGATATAAATATGCTTAATTACAACAGATATAAAAGAAATCCTGTGGTTGATATGCCAAACAGAGAATGGCCTAATAAGGAGATAGAAAAGGCTCCAATCTGGTGCAGCGTTGACCTTAGAGATGGTAATCAGGCTTTAATTGAGCCAATGGTGGTTGAAGAGAAGATTGAGATGTTCAACCTTCTTGTAAAGCTGGGCTTTAAGGAGATTGAGATCGGCTTCCCATCAGCTTCACAGATTGAGTTTGATTTTTTAAGACAGTTAGTAGACAGAAAACTTATTCCTGATGATGTGGTGGTTCAGGTGCTTGTTCAGTGCAGAGAACACCTTATTGCAAGAACCTTTGAGGCATTAAAGGGAATTAAGAAGGCTATTGTTCATATCTATAATTCTACCTCTACTCTTCAGAGAGATGTTGTATTTAATATGGACAGGGAGCAGATTAAGGCTATTGCCATAGAGGGAACAAGACTTGTAAAGAAGCATATGGAGAATCATGACGGAGAGATTATCTTAGAGTACTCACCTGAGAGTTTTACAGGTACAGAGCTTGATTATGCACTTGATATCTGTACAGCCGTACAGGAGGAGTGGGGGGCAACCAAGGAGAATCCGATTATTATTAATCTTCCTTCAACAGTTGAGATGAATACTCCTAATGTATATGCTGACCAGATTGAGTGGATGCATAAGAACTTTAAGAACAGAGAGTCTATTATATTAAGTGTACATCCTCATAATGACAGAGGTACAGGCGTGGCTGCTGCAGAGCTTGCTCTTTTAGCAGGTGCGGATAGAGTGGAGGGTACACTCTTTGGTAATGGTGAGAGAACCGGTAATGTGGATGTTCTTAATATTGCATATAATATGTTCTCACAGGGAATTAATCCAGAGCTTAATATTGAGAATGTGTCAGAGATTATTGAAGTATATGAAAGATGCTGTAAGATGCCTGTTGGTATGAGACATCCATATGCAGGTAAATTAGTATTTACTGCATTCTCGGGCTCACATCAGGATGCTATTAACAAGGGCGTTAAGGCTATGAAGGAGCGTAACAGCGAGTATTGGGAGGTACCATATCTTCCAATTGACCCAAGTGATATCGGAAGAGCCTACGAACCAATTGTTAGAATTAACAGCCAGTCAGGCAAGGGTGGTGTTGCCTTTGTTATGGATACATATTATGGATATAAACTTCCAAAGGGAATGCATAAGGAGTTCGCTGATGTTATTCAGACTATTGCCGAGAAGCAGGGCGAGGTAGCTCCGGAGCAGATTATTTCGAACTTTGAGGAGCAGTATTTAAAGCTTACTACACCATTTGAGTTTGTAAGATGCCATACTACGGATTCAGGCGACTCAGAGACTAAGGCAAGCCTGTACTTTAAGAAGGATGGCGAGGATTTATATTCAGAAGCAACCGGAAATGGACCAATTAGTGCTCTAAAAAATGCAATTAGTGCATATACTAATATTGATGTTAAGGTGCTTGATTACTCAGAACATTCACTTGGAGAGGGTTCACATGCCAAGGCGGCTGCATATATTCAGATGATGGATGTTAAGAGCGGCAGAACCACCTTCGGTGTAGGAACAAGCTCTAATATTACAAAGGCTTCATTCAGAGCGTTCTTTAGTGCACTTAACAGACTTTCGAAATAGGTCATGTATATTAAGAAACGAGGAAGGCAATGATTAAAAGTAATCAGAAATATTTCAACAGATTACACGTGCTTTTTGATGCGGTTATTATCATATGTTCGTACGCTCTGGCTTGGGCAATTAAGTTCTATCCGGGCGTACCTGATAATGACAGGCATATAAAAATATATACCATAGCTTTAGCTCTTTTGGTGCCAAGCTATCTTGTTTTGTACTATTTCTTTAATTTGTATGGGCAGAAGCGGGCACAGACGGTTAAGGATGAGGCTGTTAATATAATTAAGGCAAATACCTTAGGTCTTATGCTTTTTATTCTTGCGTTATATATAATCCATGAGGATGATTTTTCGCGAGAGATGATGTTTGTCTTTTTTGTTATTAATAATACGGCAGAGATAGTTTTTAAGAATCTTTTAAGGAGACTTTTAAGAAGAGTAAGAAAAAGTGGCTTTAATCAGAAGCATATTCTTCTGGTGGGCTATAGCCGAGCCGCAGAGAGCTATATTGACAGGGTAAAGAATAATCCACAATGGGGATACCAGATTATGGGTATCCTTGATGATAATGTGGATATAGGAACCAAATACAGAGGAGAAACTGTTATTGGCAAGGTGTCAGCTCTTACTGAGATTCTTGCAGATAATTCCCTTGATGAGATTGCAATTACTCTTGGAATAGCTGAGTATGGAAAGCTTGAGAAAATTGTCGCAGAATGCGAAAAATCAGGGGTTCATACCAAGTTTATTCCGGATTATAATAATTTTATTCCTACAAGACCTTATACTGAGGATATACAGGGGCTTCCTGTAATTAATATAAGGCATGTGCCGCTTAATTCGGCATTTAATAAGTTTATTAAAAGAACATTCGACATATTTGGTTCGATTGTTCTTATTGTGCTTTTTTCACCGGTAATGCTTGGGGTGGCGATTGCGGTGAAGTTAAGCTCAAAGGGACCTGTTATATATAAGCAGGAGAGAGTTGGTCTTCATAATAAACCGTTTATGATGTATAAGTTCCGTTCCATGAGAACAGAAACCAGCGGAGAAATCCGTTTTACTACGGCGAATGATGACAGAACAACAGCAGTAGGCAGGGTAATCAGAAAAATTAGTCTGGACGAGCTGCCACAGCTGTTTAATGTAATTAAGGGCGATATGAGTCTTGTAGGGCCAAGACCGGAGAGACCATTTTTTGTAGAGAAATTCAAAGAAGAAATACCAAGATATATGATAAAGCACCAGGTCAGACCGGGGATGACCGGATGGGCACAGGTAAACGGTTACAGAGGGGATACATCAATTAAAAAACGTATACAGTGTGACTTGTACTATATTGAGAACTGGAGCTTTGGGTTTGATATTATTATATTATTTCAGACGATTTATAAGGGCTTCATTAACAAGAATGCATATTAGTTAAGATTGGATGATTGTGATGAGTGTAAATAAGAAGCGTAGAAAGAAGAGAATGAAAACATGGCAGCGTGGCTTATTATTCGGCTTAGAGGTCGTGGTTTTGCTCTTTGTAATAGTTGTATGGTATGTGGTGGACAAGTTTGGACAGCTGGAGATTGTGGAAATTGACAGGGATGCAATCGTTATCAACGAAGAGATTTATGAGAAGAATGAGGTGCTTAAGGAATACACCAATATTCTGCTTCTTGGTACGGATGCAAGAGACAATTCTGTTGAGGCTATGACAGAGCTTATGGTTAATCATACCGATGCCATGATTATAGCTAGTATTAATAATAACACTAAGGAGATTAAGTTGGTATCGGTGTATAGAGATACTCTGATGTTGGTTCCGGGTGGAACAACAAAATACGCAGACACCTACAGAAAGGCAACAGAAGCCTACTTTTTCTCGGGGGTTGAGGCAACCATTGGCATGATGAATATGAATCTTGATTTGGACATTACGGATTATGTAATGGTTAATTTCGAGGCACTTATTGAGATAGTTGATGCCATTGGTGGTATTGATATTGAGATTAATGAAAACGAAATGTATTGGATTAATGAGTATATGAGGGATACAGGTCTTAATACGGGAAGAACCTATGACCTTGTAGAGCATGCAGGTATGGTTCATCTTGATGGTATTCAGGCAACGGCATATTGCAGAATCCGATATGATGAGAATCTGGATTACGGTCGTGCGGAGCGCCAGAGAAAGGTACTTGCACTTATTTTTGATAAAGCTAAGACAATGGATGTGGTTGCGCTTAATGCTGCAATTAACAGTGTGCTTGAGAATGTGGTTACCAGTATTCCGGCAGCGGATATTCTTGATATGGCAGCGGATGTATTCGGATATACACTTGCAGGACAGAGTGGTTTCCCATTTGAGAAATATGGAGATATTAAAAAGATACCGGAGATTGATGTTTCAGACCCGGTAATGGCAATTACTCTTGAATCCAATGTAAGCCAGCTTCATAAATATCTGTTTGGAGTGGATAACTACGAGCCTACATCGCGTATAATCGAGATAAGTGATTATCTTGACAGTATGTACAATAAATATAAATAACAACGAGGAAATAAATGCAAAAAAAGTCAGAGATAAAAAGTAAAATATATAAGATATTAATTGTAATAGCTGTGGCACTTGTTGCCACAGCTCTTGTTGAGCTTATAAGTAATATTAAACTATTTAGTATTCCATCAGCCCAAAAGGGTACTAATTCGTATGATTATATTATATCTTACGGAGAGGATGGGGAAATAGCTGCATATACCACATATGTTGACGGATATGTGAACAAGCTTGTGTTGGAATATACTAACACAACTCCGGTTTATCTGGATATTGAGGTGAAATATTACAATAGGTTTGGACGAGAGGAAACCAAGCTGATAAGCGATAAGAATCCTCTGTATCTTCATAGCTCTGTGGTGAATGTTAATGAGGATGTAATTTCTATAAGTGTTATTCCTTGTGAGGAAACAACAGCCGGTTTGGGAAATGATGTGGTGATTACCGACATTTCCGTGAAAAATATGGCACACTTTAATATATTCAGAGCGTTGTTTGTATTCTCTGTAGTGCTTTGTGCGGGAATTCTTGTTGTACTTAGGGATATTATAGGGAAGAAAGTGGAATATGGATTTTTGATTGTTTCTTTATGTGCAGGAATTGTATTTTCACTTATTATGCCGCTTAGCAGGGTCGGCTGGGATGAAGAGACACATATGAGAGGTGTGTATTTCCTGGATATAACAGGCAATGTGGAATATAATGATTTTACAGAGAATTTTATATCAGCGGGACTTTTGAATAATCCTTATGAGCATAGTGCTTCTATTGAAGAATATAACGCAGTTATGGAGGCACTTAATACGGAAACTGTAATTAAGGACGGAGATGAGATTAATTCCCATGCGTGGAGTACAAGCAGATTTGCTACATTTTCATATATGATTATGGCGGTGACCTGCAATATATGTAAGCTTTTTGGGGTGCCATTTGGAATAATGTATATTCTTATAAGACTGACCAATCTGTTCACTTACATTACAGTTGTTTTCTTTGCTATAAAGAAGCTTCCTAAGGGAAAGATATTAATGAGTGCAATAGCACTTATGCCTACACCAATGTTTATAGCAGCGAATGCTTCATATGATACCATTGTAACCGCATTTATGTACCTTGGACTGGCATATTTGTTCTCTATTATTCTGGAGGACAGGAAAATTACATGGTGGGAATATCTGGTTATTATCGGTGCCATGGGATATGGTGCATCGCCAAAGGCGATATATATACCGTTAGTGCTTTTAGGATTATTGATTCCAAGCTCACGCTTTAAGGATAAGAAGACGGAGAAAATTATGAAAGCCGGAATTGTTGTAGTATTCATGGCGCTTATGAGTACCTTTGTATTGCCGGCGATAATAAGTCCGTCACCTGTGGGAGATGACCGTGGAGGCGATACAAGCCATGCAAGGCAGATTGCCTCGTTATTTTCTAATCCGATTGGATATACGGGAGTATTGTTGTCAAGTTTGTGGAATTATTTATTTGAATATTCCGTAGGAACCTCGTCTATGGACTTGATGGCACATCTTGGAGCGGGAAGCCTGACATATCTTATTGCAATATATCTGGTGGTGCTTACCCTTACAAGTGAGAACGAGACCTATGTAAAAAGCAGTAATGGAGATAATATTAAATTAGGATTTAACAAACTGACGGGCGGTTTTTTGTGGCTGTTGATATTCGGTGTGGCATGTCTGATATGGACATCAATGTATCTAAGCTTTACAGAGGTTGGAAGGGATGTTATTGCAGGTGTGCAGGGACGATATTATATACCGCTTTTGTTCCCGGCATTATTCCTGTTAAGCTTTAACAGGTTCAGTTCTGCATACGATAAGAAAAAATATAATATGATATGCATGTTTGTTTCTGGCTTTATTTTGTTCTACAGTATGTGGGAAGTTGTAATTGTACAGTGTTGTTTATAAAAGGAGAAAAAAGATGAAGAAGATAATTGTAACAGGATGTAATGGTCAGTTAGGAAGAGCGATTAACAGAGAATTAGGTGGCAGTACAGAGTATGAATTAATTAATACCGATGTGGATAATCTTGATATTACCAGTATTGATGCTGTAACGAAGCTGGTAGAGGAGGTTAAGCCTTATGCAATTATTAATTGTGCTGCACATACAGCAGTAGATGCCTGTGAAACGCAGATTGATTCAGCGTACAGGATTAATGCAATAGGACCAAGAAATCTTGCTATCGCAGCAGAACAGCATGGTGCCAAGCTTATTCATGTATCAACTGATTATGTGTTTGCAGGGGATGCAGCTGTACCTTACACAGAATTTGATGCGGTAGGACCTAAGGCTGTATACGGTAAGACAAAGCTTGCGGGTGAGGAATTTGTTAAGAGCTTTTCAAGCAGATATTTTATAGTAAGAACAGCATGGTTATATGGTGAGGGAAAGAATTTTGTTAAGACAATGCTCCGTCTTGCCGAGACAAATTCAGAGGTTAGTGTTGTGTGTGACCAGCTTGGTTCACCAACCAGTACAGCAGAGCTTGCAAAGGCTATTGCTTACCTGCTTCCTACAGAGAATTATGGTGTGTTCCATGGAACCTGTGAAGGCTCATGTTCATGGGCGGACTTTGCAGCGGCTATATTTAAGAAAACAGGAAAAGATACAAAGGTTAATTATATTACAAGTGAGGAGTATGCAGCCAAGTATCCTGCAGCGGCAGCAAGACCGGCATATTCAGTGCTTGAAAACTATATGTTAAAGCTGACTACGGACTTTATGTTTGCAGACTGGGAAACAGCCCTTGACAATTATATTAGAGATTTTATTGAAATGTAGAATTTAATGTGATAACATTAATATATATGACCTTTTGGATAAAACGATTGCAGATAATATATTATCATGCGGAAAGGATATAAAATGAGAACTTATTTAGTAACAGGTGGTGCTGGTTTTATCGGCTCTAACTATATTCATTACATGTTTAGAAAGTATGGAGATACAATCAGAATTATTAATGTGGACTGCTTAACCTATGCAGGTAATCTTGAGAACCTTAAAGATATTGAGGGTAAGGAGAATTATACCTTTGTTAAGGCAGATATCTGCGATAAGGAAACAATTGAGAAATTATTTGAGGAGAACGACATCGACAGAGTTGTTCATTTCGCAGCAGAGAGCCATGTGGACAGAAGTATTCGTAATCCTGAGGTGTTTGTTAAGACCAATGTTCTTGGAACAGCGGTTATGCTTAACGCAGCCAAGAAGGCGTGGGAACTTCCTGATGGTACATATAAGGAGGGTAAGAAGTTCTTGCATGTATCAACGGATGAGGTATATGGTTCGCTTCCAGATGACGAGAATGCTTTTTTCTATGAGACAACACCGATTGACCCTCATAGCCCATACTCAGCAAGTAAGGCATCATCAGATATGCTTGTAAAGGCATATATTGATACTTATAAGTTCCCGGCTAACATTACTAACTGTAGTAATAACTATGGTCCTTACCAGTTCCCGGAGAAGCTTATTCCGCTTATCATTAATAATGCATTACAGGGTAAGAAGCTGCCGGTATATGGCGATGGTAAGAATGTAAGAGACTGGTTATATGTTGATGACCATGCAAAGGCTATTGATATGGTTCAGGAGCAGGGTGTTCTTGGTGAAAGATATAATATTGGCGGACATAATGAGAAGCAGAATATCGAGATTATTAAGATAATTCTTGAGACTCTTAATGAGATGCTTCCTGAGGGCGACCCAAGAAAGGCTCATATTAATGAGGGCCTTATAACATATGTTGAGGATCGTAAGGGACATGACAGAAGATATGCTATTGCACCTGATAAGATTAAGGAAGCAATAGGCTGGTATCCTGAGACCATGTTTAAGGAAGGCATTAAGCTTACAATTAAGTGGTACTTCGAGAACGAGGACTGGATGAAGAATGTTACAAGCGGTGATTATCAGAAGTATTATTCTGAGATGTACAAATAGGAGAAGGAATTATGAAGGGAATAATTTTAGCAGGCGGTTCAGGAACAAGATTGTATCCGCTTACCAAGGCAATTTCTAAGCAGATTATGCCTGTGTATGATAAGCCAATGATATATTATCCTTTGTCAACACTAATGCTGGCAGGAATAAGAGAGGTTCTTATTATTTCAACACCTAGGGATTTGCCTGTGTTTGAGGAACTTTTAGGTGATGGAAGCCAGTTGGGAATGAAGCTGGAGTATGCTGTGCAGGAGTATCCAAGAGGACTTGCAGATGCATTCATCATTGGTGAGAAATTTATTGGTGATGATAGAGTTGCATTAGTACTTGGTGATAATATTTTCTATGGACAGAGCTTTTCTAAGGTACTTCAGAGAGCTGCTGCAAGAGAGAGTGGAGCTACAATCTTCGGATATTATGTAAGAGACCCAAGAGAGTATGGCGTAGTAGAATTTGATGAGAACGGCAAGGCTTTGTCAATTGAGGAGAAGCCGGAGAATCCGCGTTCTAATTATGCTGTTCCAGGACTTTATTTCTATGACAATGATGTTGTGGAGATTGCTAAAAATGTTAAGCCTTCAGCAAGAGGCGAGATAGAGATTACAAGTATTAATAATGAATACTTAAGAAGAGGAACCTTGCAGGTAGAGACACTTGGACGAGGCTTTGCATGGCTTGATACAGGTAATCATGATGCTCTTTTAGAGGCGGCTGATTTCGTAGCGGCATTCCAGAAGAGACAGGGCTTGTATATTTCGTGTATTGAAGAGATTGCATATAAGAGAGGTTTTATAACAAGAGAACAGCTTGTTGAGCTGGCGCAGCCTCTTCTTAAGACTGCATATGGTAAATATTTAATAGAGATAGCAAATGGTCTCTAAAATTATATGATTATAGCTGTGGCAAACGGGTTTATATACCTGTTTGTCACATTGTAGGTTAAAGGTTTAATAGATAAGTATATGGGCGTTGTTAGTGTTATACTATTTAAAACAACGCAGAATCGAGGATAATATGGGAGAAATCAAGGTAACAACCTGTCATATCGAGGGACTTAAGGTTATCGAGCCTAAGGTATTTGGTGATGACAGAGGATATTTTTATGAGTCATATAACTATAATGATTATAAGGCGGCAGGGATTCCTGAGGTTTTTGTACAGGATAACCAGTCAATGTCTAAGAGAGGTGTTATAAGAGGTCTTCATTTCCAGAAGCAGTTCCCACAGGACAAGCTTGTAAGAGTTATAAGCGGCGAGGTATTTGATGTGGCTGTTGATATGAGAGAGGGCTCTAAGACCTTTGGGCAGTGGTATGGAGTGCTTTTGTCAGCGGAGAATAAGAAGCAGTTCTTTATACCAAAGAATTTCGCACATGGATTTGTTGTATTGTCTGATACAGCAGAGTTTGCATATAAATGTACTGATTTTTATCATCCTAATGATGAGGGTGGAATTATCTGGAATGACCCTGAGATTGGTATTGAGTGGCCAATTCCGGAGGATATGGAATTATCATTCTCAGATAAGGATACAAAATGGAGTACATTAAAGGAATATATTGAAGCAAAGAATAATCAGTAATTAACCGGGAGCATCAGAATATGTTGGTTGAAGCAATAAAGGATTTTAAGAGATTCAGACCGCTTTTATACGAGCTGGTTTCAAGAGATATTAAAAATAAATATCGCCGTTCGGCATTAGGTGTGTTATGGACTCTGCTTAATCCGTTGTTTATGATGATAATTCTGTCAATTGTCTTCACAAATATATTTGAAGGCGTGACAGATGGTGTTGCTAACTATCCAATATATATTCTTTGTGGACAGGTATTGTATAATTTTTATTCGGAGTCAACCCAGGCTGCGATGAATTCCATAGTTATTAATGCACCGCTTATTAAAAAGGTATATGTTCCGAAGTATATGTTTGCACTTTCAAGGGTGATTTCCTGTGCTATTAATATATTTGCGGCTTTTGCGGCATTATTAGTGGTAATGGTTGTTATGAGGGTTGAATTGCATTATACCATATTTTTGTCGGTAATTCCTATGTTTATAATGATTCTTTTTTCGTTGGGAGTAGGTCTTATTCTGGCAGCATTATCGGTTCAATACAGGGATATTAT
>JAZQLB010000332.1:0-8490 GCA_045542475.1 Lachnospiraceae bacterium
AACATTCATAAATATGAATTCAGGGATTTGTTTGATATTGATGAGGTTCAGAAGCTTACGGACTCCATATCTGAGACCTTGGAAATAGGTATTATTATTGTGGACCCGAATGGTGTTGAGCTTACAAAGCCTAGTAATTCCTGTGATTTTTGCAGTAAGGTTGTCAGGTCGACTGAGCAGGGTAGATTATGCTGTAGACGTTCGGATGCAGAGCTTGGCAAGGTGTCAGATAAGCCTATAACTTCAAGATGTATGTCAGCAGGTCTTATGGATGCAGGAATAAGCATTGTTATTGACGGTAAGCATTTTGCCAGCTGGATGCTGGGACAGGTTGTAATAGAGGGAGAGGAACTGTCAAAGGAAGAGGCAAGGGAACGTGCCAGAACACTTATGATAGATGAGGAGTTATTTCTTGAGCAGCTTAAGAATGTTCCGAGGAAAACAAGAACAGAGTTTGAGCGAATTGTCAATATGATACATATTATTGCTATGCAGTTTACTCAGCTTGGCTTAAAGAGCTATATTCAGAAGGAAGAGCTCGAGAAGAAGAAGAGTCTTGAGGATAATCTGCGTGCCAAGATGGAATATCTTGAGAATTATAATAAGCATGATGATTTAACTGGAGTGTATAACAGAAGTTATTTTGAGGGAAAGCTTGCAGAATTGTGTAAGCAGGATGTATATCCGATTGTGTATATTTCCGGGGATTGTAATAATCTTAAGCTTGCAAATGATGTATTCGGTCATCAGTATGGAGACCTTATGCTTAAGGTAATCGGAAGAATACTTATGGAGAATGCTAAGTCGGAATATATAATCGGAAGATGTGGTGGTGACGAATTTAATATTGTAATACCTAATGGGACTGTTGAAGAGGCAAATGAATATTGCGAGAAGGTTCATGAGTACTGCAAGGAGATTACAGAATGTATTATTCCGCCAAGTATTTCTTTGGGAGTTGGTATTATAAGCTCACCGGAGGATGATCGTAATGAGATTATTAAGGATGCCGAGGAGATAATGTATAGTGTTAAGCGTGCTAAGAAAAAGACACAGAACATTCATACAGATATTATGGAGCTTCTTTACAGAAGGGAATATGTACTTAAAGAGCAGGTAGAGGATAATGTTAAGAGAATTTTTAAATTTGGATATTATCTAAGTCTTGATGAACATACCATAAGCGTTCTTAGAATGTGTGCAGAGCTTCAGAATGTAGGTCTTATTGCGGTTCCAGAGGAGATTGTTAAGAATAAAGCCCGTACTCCACAGGAGCAGCAGGAGTTTTTAAAATATACAGAGACAGGACATCGTCTCGCCAAGCTCTATAATGAGAGTTTTCCGGCGGCGGAGATTATATTACAATCTCAGGAGAACTGGAATGGTAACGGATATCCTAACCAGCTGGCAGGAAATAAGATTCTCTATACCGCCAGAATACACCGTATCGTAAGTGAATATTCCAATTGGATATATAAAGCACCAACTGGTCTTGGTATGAGTATCCCTGATGCACGTGAACGCCTTCGCCGTCAGGCAGGCAATGAATTCGATCCGGATTTTGTACAGCAGTTCTTAGAATATCTTAAGCGATATGAACCAATAAATTAAAAATGGAGGATATAACTATGGATATCAAGGAAAAAATTAATGATATAGTAGAGAAGATAACAAAGAACCCTGATTTTAAGGAGCAGTTTGAAAAAGAACCAATCAAAGCCGTAGAGAGTGTTCTTGGCGTAGACCTGCCTGACGACGTAATAGAGAAGGTAATTGATGGTGTTAAGGCGAAAATTTCTGTTGATTCGTTAGCTGGTGTAGCTAATGCGTTTAAGAAGTTGTTTTAAGTATATGGCAGAAGAAAAACAAGCTTTCATGGAGGAGGCTTGTTTTTTTCAAAAACCAATATAAGTGTTGAAATAATCTTTGAATTATGTTGAGATGTAGTCGTGGCATAATTTCTGCAATTTCAATATTCTAAACATATTCAAAGGCTGTTATACAGCTTTCATAAAAGAAATCTATGCTAAGTTTCACAATAATCAACATAGCAGGAGATTTCAAGAAGGAACATTCTCCTGCACATTAAGGAAGGGAGAATACTTTATGAGAGACAGATTGGAAGAGAAGAGGGAAAACGCATACAGGCAGCGGATATGGTTATTAGCTTTCTGGAAGAACATGGTAGTATTCCTAACGATTTAAGAAAACGGATATATAGGGAGGAGAATATGGACACTCTTAAGCGATGGGCGCAAGGGGCTGCAAGAGTTTCATCAGTGGATAGTTTTATGGAGAAATATATAGAATAGATTATATGGGGCTGTGAAATAGAAACAGTCCCATTTCTATATTCGCATTAAAAATGGATATCTTTTTTGTCATTTCAATCCCCAAAATGTATAATTGGAGAGATAAGACTTTAACTATTTTTTTGTTTTGATAAATTAAAGGCATAAGCTTGCTTAATTTATTAAGGAATGGAGGGTGTATGAAGATAAGCTTATATTTTTGCCTTGGAGTGGTAGTTATACTGATGCTGTGCATGCTTGTTCTTTTAAGCTTATATAGAAGGCTTAAAATACAGTATGATAATCTGCATGACTGCTACCTGAATATGGAAAGGCTGACGGGAGAATTAAGGGCACAGCGTCATGATTATCTTAATCATCTGCAGGTGGTATACGGGATGCTGGAGCTGGAGGAGTATGAGGAGCTTCATTCATATCTTGAGCCGGTATACAAAAATGTGATGAAGCTTGGAAAGGCGCTTAAAACCTCAATACCTGCTGTTAATGCACTTATTAAGGCAAAAATGGGAGAGGCTGAGAGTAAGGGGATTGATTTTTATTTAGAGGTAAAATCAGACCTGAAGGGCTTAAGACTTGAAGCGTGGGAGCTGTGTAAGGTGCTGTTTAATCTGATTGATAATGCAGTATATGCCTTGGAGAGTATTACCGGGGAGAAAAAGCTGTATCTGGATATTACGGAGGATAAGGAAAGCTATATTTTTACTGTATCAAATAATGGTCCGGAGATTCCTGTGGAGTCAAGGCGGCTTATATTCAAACAGGGCTATACAACAAAGAAGGCAGAAGGGCATGGAATGGGATTGTACATAGTGTCCGAGATTGTCAGAAACAGCGGTGGAGTAATTGAGCTTGCATCGGATGCAGAGGAAACAAGCTTTACAGTCAGACTTCCTAAGTGAGAAAGGAGGATAATGTGGAATATATCTGGATAATAGGAATAATTTTATTTATTGCAGGCTTTGTTCTGGTGGGCATTGAAATGATTCTTCCGGGCTTTGGAGTACCGGGAATCAGCGGAGTTATTTGTCTGATTGGAGGAATATTATTGACGGCAGACAGCTTTGAAGAGGGCATAACAATAACCATAGTTGTTATAGTTATTCTTGGCATAATGCTGACCATAATCATGACACTGCTTAGCTCTAAAAAAGCAAAATTACCTTTGGTGTTAGATGAGGATTTAGGTGAGTCAACGGGCTTTATTAATTCATCGGATTTGGAATATCTTGTTGGAAAGGTAGGAGTAGCAGAAACTGACCTTCGTCCGGCAGGAAAGGGAGATTTTGAAGGGATAGAGTTTGATGTAAGGTCGGAATCCCAATATATTGTAAAAGGAACCAAAATCAAGATTATATATCTTAAAGAAAATGTGCTTATAGTTAAGGCTGTTTAGCAGTCTTAAGCAAAGGATAAGAATGAGGAGGAAAGCGTATGCTTGCAAAGATTATTGTTTTAGGAATTATTGGACTTTTAATTGTTCTGTTTTTTATGTTTGTTCCGGTGGGCTTATGGATTTCAGCTATTGCATCAGGAGTAAAAATCGGTATTGGCAATCTTATCGGTATGAGATTAAGAAGAGTAGCACCTGCCAGAATTGTGCTTCCAATGATAAAAGCAACCAAGGCAGGAATTGTTGTTAAGGTTAATCAGCTCGAGGCTCATTATCTGGCCGGCGGTAATGTGGACAGTGTGGTGAATGCCCTTATTGCTGCGGAGCGTGCAGGGATTGCACTTTCATTTGAAAAAGCATCTGCCATTGACCTTGCAGGACGAGATGTGTTCGAGGCTGTTAAGATGAGCGTAACTCCAAAGGTTATTGAGACTGCTCTTATTTCAGCAGTTGCCAAGGATGGTATTGAGCTTTTGGTAAAGGCAAGGGTAACAGTAAGAACCAATATAGAGAGACTTATTGGTGGTGCAGGAGAATCAACGGTGCTTGCAAGAATTGGTGAGGGAATTGTTACTACAGTTGGTTCATCAAATTCACATAGCGAGGTGTTAGAGAACCCTGACGATATTTCAAAGCTCGTATTAGATAAGGGGCTTGATTCAGGAACAGCTTATGAAATAATATCAATTGATATAGCAGATATTGATATCGGAAGAAATGTTGGTGCGAACCTTAAGAGCTTACAGGCAGAGGCAGATAATAAGATTGCACAGGCAAGAGCTGAGGAACGTAGAGCGATGGCTGTAGCCTTAGAGCAAGAGATGAGAGCCGCAGTAGTAGAAGCCGAGGCGGAGGTTCCAAAGGCGATTGCACAGGCATTAAGAGAGGGCAATATGGGTGTAATGGATTATTATAAATTCCAGAATATCCAGGCTGATACGGAAATGAAGCACAATATTGGGAATGGTATAGGTGCATATGTTGAGATGAAAAAGGATGTCTCCGAGGAGTAATAAATGTCAGGGGGAATTAGTATGATAAAGGTAATGGTAATAGAGGATGAGCCGGAAATACGCAGACTTCTTAAAAGAATTGTGGAGAAGCAGGAGTGTTTTTGTGTGGTAGCTGAGGCTGCATCCTTTTCAGAGGCGGTAACGGAATTTTCAAGGTATAAGCCTGATGTGGTTTTTGTGGATGTTGATTTAAACGGAGAGAGCGGGCTTGACTGTGCCAAGGTTATTGCTGAGCTGGCACCACAGACAAAGATTATTTTTGCAACAGCCCATAGTGAATACATGGCAAATGCCTTTGAAATATATGCTTTTGATTATCTGGTTAAGCCTTTTAACATGGAAAGAGTTAACAGAACTCTGGTGAAGGTCAGAGAATGCATGTCAGGTAATAAACAGGAAAGTAAAGCAGATGGCATGGAGGAGGTTGCACATTCTTCAAAATACAAGGACAAGCTTCTTATAAAGGGGAAGGAGCAGGTAGTCTTTGTAGATACAAAGGATATAATAATGGTGGAGCGAGAGAACAGCCAGACCAATATTATTACTGCCACAGAGCATTATAAGACCTCAGTTTCGCTAAGTGACATAGAGGATAAGCTCAATCCCGAGGAGTTTATGAGATGTCACAAATCCTACATAATTAACCTACAGGCAATTTCAAGGCTTGAGCCCTACGGAAGATGGACCTATGTGGTAAAGCTAAAAGGAACGGATGCAACAGCACTTATGACCTCACAGAATTATGAAGAAATAAAAAGGATGTTTATGTAGGGGAATGGCAACATATATAAAGTAAAAAATATTGTAGAAATAAAAAAGTAAAAAAAGCTTCGCTAATAAACTATATGTATTGAATCTGACATACATACATTAGCGAAGCTTTTCTTGTATGTAGTGGCCGATAGTGAGGCTGTGGGGCGGGTGGTGTCCGGGCAACTTTTTGGCGTTTATAGCGTAGGTGAAATCCACAACTTACGGAGACTTGCGCTCGAAGGCTTTCCTGAGAGTGCTAGTCGCAGTTAGTTGTTAGTTCACCGGAGCGTATGCCAACCTGTTGCCCGGACACCACCCGCCCCACAGCCGGACTCTCGCCCCGCACACACAAATCTAAGGTTTTAGTACTAATCCCACCTCTTTTTGTTGACCATTATTCAGCTTGATGATATAATTTATTAATAGTTAAAAGCGTTAAAGCGCTAAATTGAAAAATAACGTATTGTGGGAAGGACATTTTATGCCAATTACAGATTTTTTAGAGAGAAATGCCAGTGAGTACCCTAACGAGGTATGTCTGGTAGAAATCAATCCTGAGATAAAAGAGGATAGACGAGTTACCTGGAAGGAATATGAATTAATTGAACCTAATTCAAAGACCAGTTACAGACGAGAGATAACATGGAACGTGTTTAATGAGAAGGCAAACCGCTTTGCAAATCTGTTGATTTCAAGAGGAATTACCAAGGGTGATAAGGTAGCGATTCTTATGACGAACTGTCTGGAGTGGCTGCCTATTTATTTTGGAGCATTAAAGGCAGGCGCCTTAGCAGTACCTCTTAATTTCAGATATTCAGCATCAGAGATTGAGTACTGTGTAAAGTTAGCAGAAGCTGATATTCTCGTATTCGGTGATTCATTCATTGGACGAGTTGAGGAGATTGCAGACAGAATAAGCAAGGGAAGACTTCTTATATATGTAGGTGAGGGCTGTCCAAGCTTTGCGGATGATTATAATTCGTTAGCAGCTAACTGCTCAAGTAAGTCACCTAATGTAAGAATAACAGATGATGATGATGCGGCAATATATTTTTCATCAGGAACAACAGGCTTCCCTAAGGCGATATTACATAAGCACAGAAGTCTTGTGCATGCCTGTAAGGTAGAGCAGAGACACCACGAGCAGACAAGGAATGATGTATTCCTTTGCATACCTCCGCTTTATCATACAGGAGCTAAGATGCACTGGTTTGGAAGTCTTTTATCAGGCAGTAAGGCGATTTTACTTAAGGGAACTAAGCCGGACTTTATTTTAGAGACTGTTTCTAAGGAAAAATGTACAATCGTATGGCTCTTAGTGCCTTGGGCGCAGGATATCTTAGAGGCTATTGAGAGCGGCAAGGTTAATTTAGAGGATTATGAATTATCTCAGTGGAGACTGATGCATATTGGTGCACAGCCTGTTCCACAGAGCTTGATTAAGAAATGGAAATCTATTTTCCCTAACCATGATTATGACACTAACTACGGTCTGTCAGAGTCTATCGGACCGGGCTGTGTACATCTTGGTATGGAGAATATACATAAGGTTGGTGCCATTGGTAAGGCTGGCTACGGCTGGGAGGTTAAGATTGTCGATGAGAACCGTAACACTGTAGCACGTGGCGAGGTTGGTGAGCTGGCTGTTAAGGGACCGGGCGTTATGACCTGCTATTACCGTGATGAGAAGGCAACTAACGAGGTACTTGCTGACGGCTGGTTATTTACCGGAGATATGGCACAGGAGGATGAGGATGGCTTTATCTTCCTTGTAGACCGTAAGAAGGATGTTATTATCAGTGGTGGTGAGAACCTTTATCCTGTACAGATTGAGGACTTTATCCGTACAAATGATAAGGTTCATGATGTTGCAGTTATCGGTCTTAAGGATAACAGACTTGGTGAGATTGCGGCGGCTATTATCGAGCTTAAAGAGGGCGTAACCATGACCGAGGAAGAGGTTAATGAGTTCTGTATGGAGCTTCCAAGATATAAGAGACCGCATAAGGTTATTTTTGCAGATATTCCACGTAATCCTACAGGTAAGATTGAGAAGCCAAAGCTTCGTGAGATATATGGTGCAAACAAGCTGATTGCAGATCAGAATATGGGTTAAGATAGGAGAATTAATATGAGTGAAGTTAAGATTATGTTAGGAAATGAAGCCATTGCCAGAGGTGCATATGAGGCAGGTGTTAAGGTATCTGCTGCATATCCTGGTACACCAAGTACCGAAATAAGTGAGAATATTGTAAATTATCCTGAGATTTACGCAGAGTGGTCACCTAATGAAAAGGTGGCAATGGAGGTAGCAATCGGTGCCTCAATAAGTGGTGTAAGAGCTATGGCATCAATGAAGCATGTTGGTGTTAATGTAGCATCAGACCCACTTTACACAGTATCTTACATTGGTGTAAGTGGTGGTCTTGTATTAGTTGCAGCAGATGATCCTGGTCTTTATTCGTCACAGAATGAGCAGGATACAAGATGTGTGGCAAGAGCAGCCATGGTACCTGTGCTTGAGCCTTCTGATTCACAGGAAGCTAAGGATTTTATGAAATATGCCTTTGAGCTTTCAGAAAAGTATGATACACCAATAATCGTTAGAACAACTACACGTTTATCACATTCTCAGGGACCTGTTACCTTAGAGGACAGAGTAGAGGTAGAGGATAAGGTATACGAGAGAAATATAGCAAAGACAGTTATGATGCCGGGTATGGCTAAGCAGAGACATATCTTTGTTGAGCAGAGACTTAATGCCATGATAGCAGATGGCGTTGATATGCCAATTAATAAGGTGGAGATGAATGACACTAAGATTGGTTTTATCACAAGCGGTATTGCGTATCAGTATGTTAAGGAGGCTTGTCCTGAGGCGAGTGTACTTAAGCTTGGTATGGTTCATCCGCTTCCAAGAAAATTGATTGAGGATTTCGCATCTAAGGTTGATACCTTATACATATTTGAGGAATTAGAGCCTGTATTTGAGGAGCAGATTAAGTCATGGGGCATTAAGTGT
>JAZQLB010000333.1:0-3356 GCA_045542475.1 Lachnospiraceae bacterium
GGCCTGCCTTTCTTGGTACCATATAGCCCTTCATTGTTCTGTAACGCGGAATCATATCCTTGTTAACTCGTGTAAGAACGTGACCAATATGTGGCTTACCATTAGCGGTTGGAGGACCATCATAAAAGGTATAAGATGGGCAGCCCTCTCTTATATCCATACTCTTCTTAAAAATATCATTGTCCTTCCAGAACTTCTCTACTGCTTTTTCTCTTTCTACGAAATTCATGTTTGGGGAAACTTTGTCGTACATAATTACCTCCTTGTTGGGTTTGAAAAAAATGCGGGGCGGTACATTGGTATATCAGTCGGGCACGCTCTCGCTACGTCTCGCACACAGCACTACTAGAGCAGCATAATACGCAGCTCAAGTAGTGGCGGCTCGCCAGTACCCGATTGATATACCAATGTACCTAGGCACAATGTTTTAAAACAACTGCGTTGTGTTAGAGTGCTTAATGCACTTTTGTTGTGAAAGCCTTAGGTTTCACAGGCTTTAATAATAAATAATATAAAAAGACCTCTGCATGGTTAATGGCAGAGGTCATGGAATACTTATATTTCAAACGACATACCATCATATGCGTTCCCTCTTACGTGGGGATAACGTCCATATCTACTGATAGGCTATGCCTATGTTCGTATGGCGACTTAGGAGTGATGTTCAATATACATGTACTCGTACCGCTTCTCAGCTTATGCGGCTCTCTGTGACTTTCTAGGAATATCTACTGTCTCCGTCATTGTCTTTATTTATTTGCTTATTATAGTATAGGATTTCTTAAAATGCAAGGGGGAAAATTCAAACCCGGACGAAACTGTGCAGGGAGGGTATCGTAATTCCTGTGGCACGCTCTCGCTACGTCTTACACGCAGCGGTACTAGAGCTACAAAATACGTGGCTCAAGTACCGGCGGCTCGCCAGTACCACCGGAATTACGATACCCTCCCTGCACAGTTTCTGTTGATTGAAAATTTCCACGCTTGCCTAAAACACATTCGATAAATTTAGTCTAATCAAAAAAACCAATCTCTCTCCAGTTATTCGGAAAGAAATATACATCAGTTCTTACCCAGTAGCCATCATCGCAATATTTTCTGTATTTCGGATCATTTCGGTACTCGTCATAAACCTTGTCATCAAGAAAATGCCAGAATACTACTGAATATAGCACTGCATTAAGTCTGACAGTTCCGCCGTCCTTATATGTCATAGGAATTGGAATCAGACAGATAATTAATACTGTTATTAATATTATTATGATTGCTTTCCTTAGTTTCTTCATATCCCTCCTAAGTCACACTCCATTCCTCTTCCTATCCTTTATCAAGCAATAGATAGCCATACCTATAAATAAAACTGCTGCAAACGCGAGAATGCAAACTACTCCCCACGCTTCCGGATTCTGTATATGCCTTACTATAGCTGCTATTGTCCACAAAATACCCATTACCAAATTAAATCCTGCTGATTTGCTCATAAACTTCACCCTCCGTAAAAATTAGTTCAAGCACTTTCCGGTACTCCTCGACCCATATACAATAGCCCGTCTTTTCCGGAATCTCGCTTTTGCCCAGCTTTTTGAGCACCTCGTAGGCATCCTGCCATTCAAGTCCCTGTATCTCCTCCTTCTGAAATACAAGTCTCTCAATATCTACAGGCTTCTTTAACAGATACACATGGTTAAGCTCATAGTTTTTAAATTCATTATCATAGAACTCGTACTCACCGCCAACTATCTGTTTAAAGAGAAATCCAAGATCCTCTTCATCCGCTTCGAGGCCCAGCTCCTCCTTAAGCTCTCTTAGTGCGGTTGATAAAAAGCTCTCCCCCGCATCCACATGACCTGCACAGGAGCAGTCGTAGCAGTTAGGAAAGGAGTCCTTATCGGCACTTCGTTTCTGTAACAGAACCCGTACACTTTCCTCACCCGATGGCTTTATATATTTTTCCATAATCCAGATATGTGCACCGCCGTGCAGGTCGCCATCCCGGTGCACTGCCTTGCGCTCCTTGATTCTTGGAAGCTCCTCACCATTTTTATCATATAGTGCAAAATATTCCTTACACTCATCCCCATATTTGCTCTTGTACAGAATAGTTCTAACACTGCCATGCTCCCGTACCATAATCATGGGCTGATAACCACGGCTTATAAAGCTTTTTAAACTGGCTCTGTTATCAGGATGTGTCTTTGCCATAAAATGAACAAAACCGGCCTCACGAATGCGTTTCTCAGCCTCTTCTATAAGTAATTTCTGCAAGCCATGACCGCGAAATTCAGCTTTTACCACTACAGAATCCAGCAATGCCGTTTTCATAAGCATTTCCTCATCAAAACTTAAATATCTCCCCAGATTATCCTCACAAAGCCCCGGATATCTGACCACCATATAAGCCACCACATCTTTGCCTTTCTCTGCAATCAGTCCGAAGCCCAACCCGTCAATGGTTTCAGAAATAAATTCCTTACTGTCAGCAAAAAACATCCTCTTATCATCCAACGCTTCATAAGCCTCGTACATAATCTCAAGAATTATATCTATATCTACACCTTCAGCTTTTCTAATAACGATATCCCTAAAAAGCTCCCTGTTCATAACCAATCCCCTCTATATTTCGTCCGTTCCAAATTACATTTTATACAAGTGACTGATTCCTGTCATATATCTCTTTAATAATATTACGTGTATATACACCAATAAATTTTCTATCCTCTTTGCTAAGCTCCTTAATATCAATAGGTGTACCAAATTCAAGAACAGTCTTAGTCCTCTTGACCTTAGGAAAATGCGCTTCAAAAACATCTCTTGTATTATTCTGCACCATAGGAATAATCTTGCAGCCTGTCTTTTCTGCAAACTTAAGGCTGCCCTCCTTAAATTCCAGCATTTCATCGCCCTTGCTTCTGGTTCCCTCAGGGAAAATGACTATTGAGATACCATTTTTAATCTGTTCAATTCCGGCTAAGATGGTCTTAAGTCCTTCCTTCATGTTCTCTCTGTCAAGGAAAAGACAGTAGAGATACTTCATCCATCTTGTAAGAATTGGAACCTTGCTAATCTCCTTCTTTGCCACATAACCTGTAAGACGTGGCATATATGAATACGAGATTACAATATCAAAAAAGCTTCTGTGATTACCCACAAAAAGCACCGGTTCATCCTTAGGAATGTTCTCAAGACCGATAACCTTAGTCTTAACTCCTCCAATAAATAAAACACATTTAAATACTCCCTGCACAAATCTTAAAGACACAATATCCTTAAACGGCTTATTAATCTTCTCCACAACCCAGAGAATAACAAATAATGGCAGGCTTATAATAAATACAATTGAAGTCGGAGGCCAAGCG
>JAZQLB010000334.1:0-4596 GCA_045542475.1 Lachnospiraceae bacterium
TTATCTCCTTTGAGGGTGTAACTATTGAGGATGAAGATGTTGAGATTAATGTTCCTAAGGATGCAGATGAGATAGCAGATATTGCATATAAGGTATATGATTTTGCTTATAATGCGGGAATTCTGCAGGCTGAGCCTGAGACAGACCCGGTGGCTGGAGATGGTGAGATTGTAGAGAATTCAAATACTGTTACACTTACTCATAAGGAAAATAAGAATGCAACAGTTACAATAACCTTTAATTCGGATTATGTAGTTGTGGATGAATTCTATTCTGATATTGAGAATGGCCAGGTGTACTTTAATCATGTAGATGATGAGTGGACATTCCTACAGCTTGAGTTTATTAAGTATGAGTCAGCAGCGGCGTTAAGAGAAGATTTGGTGGAATATCTTCCAAGCAAATATGAGAACTTTGCTGCAACAGACATTACAACATATGTTGTTAATGGTATTGAGATACAAAGATATGACTTTACCTATACCGAAAATAATAATGGTGTAATGGAAGATGTAATAGAGGAATACTATATTGCTAATCTTGGAAATGGTTATATCTTGGGAAGCTATGCTGCTAACTACGATTTATATCCGTCAGTAGCAACCTTTGAAGAAATGCTTTCATATATATATGTAGGCTTGGAATGCTCAAAGTAAATTGAAGTATTCTACCAGGGTAAAATGCTGGTACATAATACATTATATTATGATATAGAAAAATAATTAGAACTCCTCTTGGATTAATGTTTTATAAATATTAATCCAAGAGGATTATTTTTTTGAAAAAAATACTTGACTTAGTATCAATAACGTACTATTATAAAGATACAGAAAGTAACAGATGAGTACTAAGTAAAGGAGAGTAGATATTATGGGAATCAGACATGCAAAATTTGCACCAAATGAATATGTTATTGTAGCTAAAAAGGGAAAGGTGATTAAGCAGGGCGTAGGGCTTTCATTCTTCTATGATTCGATGTCTACCAATATGACGGTAATACCAACAGCGGCATTTGATGCAGCCTTTACATTTGATGATATTACAACCTCGGATTTTCAGAGAATTAATGTTCAGGGAGAGATTTCTTATATAGTTAATGAGTATGAAAAAACAGCCAGACTGGTTGATTTTACATACACAGGCAGCAAGGATTATGAAAATAAGCTTAATGAGGCAAAGCAGACTATTGCAAGACGAGTAACCAATATTACCAAGATTATTATTTCAAAATTTTTCAATGATATGGATGTCAGAATGGCGATTAAGTCACAGGATGAGCTGGCAAGAGTATTATCAGAGGAGCTTATAAAGAATACAACCATAGCAGAGTTTGGTATTTCGGTAATGTCAGTTTCTGTTCTTGGAGTATCACCACAGCTTGAAACCAAGAAGGCTTTGGAGGCTGCCACAAGAGAGGAGATTTTACAGCAGCAGGATGATGCCATTTATAAGAGAAGAAATGCATCTATTGAGCAGGAGAGAATCGTTAAGGAGAATGAGTTAAATACTGAGATTAAGGTGGCAGAAAAGGAGCGCGAGAAGCAGGAAAAGGCGATTGCAGCCCAGATGTCAATTCAGGAAAAAACAGCCAAGGCAAATATGCAGAAGTTAGAGGATGATGCAAAGTTTGTTGAGGCACAGGATAATACTGCTAAGGAAAGAAAGCTTAGAAAAACAAAGGATGAGTTAGAGACTGTACTTGCTACACACAAGGCAAATGAAGAGGAGTGGACAGATTCCGTTAAGTGGAGAAGAGCTAAGCAGGAGGCACTAAAGGAAGAGGCAGTATTAAGATACGAGACTGAGAAAGAGGAAGTAAAGATTGAGAAGCAGAAGGCGGATGCAAAGGCATATGCAAACGAAGTAATATTAAAGGCATTTGAGTCTGTGGATAAAGAGATATTGCTTGCAATCCTTCTTTCAGGTATGGACAGCAAGGCACTTATTGCAAAGGCATTTGGAGATTTGGCAGAGAATGCAGGAAAGATTGGCAGCCTGAATATCTCACCGGATTTACTTGAGACATTAACAAGAAGCGAGGTATAGCTATGGAACGTGGAATGAATAAGGTCATTATTGTTACAAGGAAAACAAGACTTAAGGAGCTGATTCAGAAATATAATACAATAGACCAGGCAAGATTCCACATTGAACATATGGGAGCTGATTTCTCGGATTATATTGTGGAGAATACCAATTATGAGAATTCAGTAAACACAGCACGCCTTATAGCAGAGCGTTACGCAAGAACCGCTGTTATTGATAAGGATTTCCTGCCAAATATGATATTTGGCAGGGATGACATTATTATTAGCGTAGGTCAGGACGGACTGGTATGTAACACCATGAAATATCTTGACGGACAGTTTTTATTAGGTGTTAATCCTGATGTAAAGAGATGGGATGGTATTTTACTTCCCTTTGAGCCGGGGGATTTAGAGAGGGCACTTCCTTCTGTTATTGAGAGGAACTGTATAACCAGTGATGTAACCTTTGCTGTTGCAAAAACAAATGACGGACAGCAGATGCTTGCGGTAAATGATTTGTTTATTGGACCTAAGACACATATATCCGCAAGATATGATATAACCTGGAATGAAAGAACGGAGTACCAGTCTTCATCAGGAGTAATTGTGTCAACGGGAATTGGACAGACCGGCTGGTATCGCTCTATCGTGGCACAGGCAGAAGCTGGGCTTAAGCTGTTTGGTTGCAGCAGTAATCGCCGTTATGAGCCGATAAAGTGGGGGGAGAAAAAGCTTTCCTTTGCAGTAAGGGAGCCTTATCCGTCAAATGTTACCCGTACAGAAATAGTACTTGGCACAATAAATAAGGGGGATAAGTTTGTATTAGAATCAAAGATGGCTGAGAAAGGAGTCATTTTCTCAGATGGTATGGAAGCGGATGCCATTGATTTTAATGCAGGAACAAGGGTAAGTATCGGTATTGCTGATAAAAGAGGATGTCTGGTAAGGGCAAGATAAAGGGAGCATAATAAAAATAAAGGAGTCATTCTATATGAATGGCTCCTGTTTTTGTGTTGTATATGATACTTTATTTCTATCCACACTTCATTATATAGCTTATCACATTTTGAAATATAAGTCTAGTAATATTTTATATGAATTCTATAATTATTTATAACAGTTCAGATTCAAGGAAAAATAAGAAAAGTGAGGAGAATAAATGGAAAGACGACAGGAAGAGGCTTATTTGAAGGAATGTGTAGGTATTATTAAGAGGAATGTGGAGGAATATGAGGCAAAGATAAAGGTTGCAGATGCAGAAATAAAGGATATGTACCAAAGGTATCGTGATGACGACCCGGAGATATTTACGGAGCTTTCTAATACAATAACCATGAATAATAACATGAAAATGGCTCTTAGCAAGAATCTTAAGGCTCTGAAAAAGCCGTATTTCGGACGTGTGGATATAATTAACGAAAACGGAGAGCCGGAAAAACTCTATATAGGTAAGGGTGGCGTTATGAAGGATGCTCTTACTGTGATGGTTGTGGACTGGAGAGCACCAATAGCAAATATATATTATGAAAATGGTCTGGGCCCCTGCTCCTTTGTGGCACCGCAGAATAATGTCATAGAGGTGGATTTAAAAAGAAAGAGAACCTATGAGATCGAGGGAGATAAGCTGATTGACTATTTTGATTCGGAGGTTATAGCCAATGACGAGCTGCTTACAAAATATCTTGCAAAAAATAAGGAGGCAGTGCTTGGAGAAATAATTGCCACCATACAGAAGGAGCAGAACGACATTATCCGAAAAACTCCTTATCATAATATAATCGTACAGGGAGTGGCAGGAAGTGGTAAGACCACGGTGGCGATGCATAGAATATCCTACATTATGTATAATTACGCCAAGGATTTTCGGGCTGAAGATTTCTATATTGTGGGAAGCAATCAGATTCTGCTTAATTATATTACAGGAGTTCTGCCGGATTTGGATGTGTATGGAATTAAGCAGATGACCATGGAGCAGTTGTTTGTAAGGCTTTTGTATGAAGACTGGAAGGAAGGGAAATATAAGACAGTTCCATGCGAGGATAAGGCTTTCTATAAGGGCGGGCTAGATTGGTTCAATGCTCTAAAAAGCTTTTGTGAGGAGCTTGAAATGCAGCTTATTGAGCGAAGGGATATATATTTTGAAGATAAAATAATATACTCAAAGGAACAGGTGGAACGTTATTTAATAGAGAATCCGGGATTATCCATACAGCTTAAGATTAACGGCCTTAACGAAAGGGTAATTAATCGTCTGAGAAATGAGATAACAGGAAAGGAACTTACATATCCGGCAGGGGAGAGGCGAAGGCTGATTAAGGAATATAAGTACACCTTCGGCAGGGATAAATGGAAGGGGGCTTCAATTTACAAGCTCTATGAGGATTTTTTGCTTACACAGGATAAGGAATTAGTGCACGATAATATAAAAAATCTGAGTGAAGGAAGAATGGATGTATATGATTTGGCAGCACTAGCTTATTTGTATAAAAGGGTTAAGGAAATTGACCCAATATGTGAGGCAAGACATATTGTTGTGGATGAGGCACAGGATTTTGGAATGATGGCATAT
>JAZQLB010000335.1:0-3562 GCA_045542475.1 Lachnospiraceae bacterium
CTCTTCCTTAGCGATAATAATCTGACCCTTCTTATCAAACATGAATGATACACAGCCCTGTGTACCTACGTTACCGCCGCCCTTTGTGAAAGCGTTACGAACATTAGCAGCTGTACGGTTCTTGTTATCTGTAAGTGCCTCTACGATAATAGCAGTTCCGTTAGGACCATAGCCTTCGTATGTAACTGATACATAGTTAGCAGCATTAGTATCTCCAGCAGCTCTCTTAATGCTTCTATCAATATTATCGTTAGGCATGTTATTAGATTTAGCCTTAGCAATAACATCACGAAGCTTGCTGTTATTAGCAGGGTCTGGACCGCCCTCCTTAACAGCTATCATAATCTCTTTACCGATTCTGGTAAAAATCTTACCCTTTGCAGCATCGTTCTTCTCTTTTTTATGCTTAATATTGGCAAATTTTGAATGACCTGACATATTTTACCTCTTTCCCATGCAATTATATCTTTTAGCAACAATATGTGGCTGACAAGCAGCCACATATTAAATCAATTCTTATTTAACATCCTTAATACTAAAGCTATATCTTCCCATCTTGTCCTTACCAAGACATACAACCTTAACATTATCGCCAAGTGTAAGAACATCCTCAACATGCTCAATTCTTTCCTTGCTAATCTTAGAAATGTGAACCATTCCTTCCTTACCAGGAGCGAACTCAACGAAAGCACCAAATTCCTTAATGCTTGTTACCTTACCCTCGAAAATCTGACCCTCTTCATAATCAGTAACGATAGTCTTAATATACTTAAGAGCCTTCTCCATATTCTCTGGGTCTGTTCCACATACAGATACAGCACCGTCATCAGTAATATCAATCTTAACGCCTGTCTCATCGATAATAGCGTTGATTGTCTTACCTCTCTGACCAACAACATCACCAATCTTAGCTGGGTCAATCTGAATCTGAACAATCTTAGGAGCGTACTGTCCAACCTCAGCTCTTGGCTCAGCGATAGCCGGCTTCATACATGTATCCATAATGAACATTCTTGCCTCACGACATCTAGCGATAGCGCCCTCAACGATAGGTCTTGTAAGACCGTGAATCTTAATATCCATCTGAATAGCTGTGATACCTGCATCTGTACCGGTTACCTTAAAGTCCATATCTCCAAAGAAGTCCTCAAGACCCTGGATATCTGTTAATAATACATAATCATCATCTGTATCGCCTGTTACAAGACCACATGAGATACCTGCAACCATCTTCTTAATTGGAACACCGGCAGCCATAAGTGACATACAAGAAGCACATGTAGATGCCATTGATGTAGAACCATTTGACTCAAATGTCTCTGATACAGTTCTGATAGCGTATGGGAACTCCTCCTCTGATGGAAGAACAGGAAGTAATGCTCTCTCCGCTAAAGCACCATGTCCGATTTCACGACGTCCCGGACCTCTTGAAACCTTAGTCTCACCTACTGAATAAGCAGGGAAATTATAGTGGTGCATATATCTCTTAGATGTTGCATCATCAAGACCATCAAGCTTCTGTGCCTCTGATAAAGGAGCAAGTGTAGTCACATTACAAATCTGTGTCTGTCCTCTTGTAAACATAGCTGAACCATGAACTCTAGGAATGATATCAACCTCTGCTGCAAGCTTACGAATCTGTGTAAGCTCACGTCCGTCTGGTCTCTTATGATCCTTTAAAATCATCTTACGAACAGTCTTCTTCTCGTACTGATATACAGCCTCATCAATAAGACCTAACCACTCCTCATTCTCAGCAAAAGCCTCTGCAAGCTTGTCCTTTAACTCACGAACTCTGTCCTCACGAACCTGCTTCTCCTCAGCAAACATTACAACTTCCATCTCTGCTGGAGGAACAATCTCCTTAATAGCTGTGAATAACTCCTCTGGAATAGCACAGCTTGTATAACCATGCTTTTCCTTACCGCACTCAGCAACGATTGTATCGATAAAGTCAATAACCTGCTGGTTAACTTCATGAGCCTTATAAATAGCCTCAATCATCTTATCCTCTGGAAGCTCGTTAGCACCAGCCTCAATCATGATAACCTTTTCTCTTGTAGAAGCTACTGTAAGCTTAAGGTCAGAAACTGCGTTCTGTGCAGCATTAGGGTTAATTACGAACTCCCCGTCGATAAGACCAACCTGTGTTGTAGCACATGGACCATCGAAAGGAATATCAGAGATAGCAACTGCAATAGCTGAACCAAGCATAGCTGTAAGCTCAGGTGCGCACTCTGGGTCAACTGACATAACCATATTGTTGATTGTTACGTCATTTCTATAATCCTTAGGGAATAAAGGTCTCATAGGACGGTCAATAACTCTTGATGTAAGGATAGCGTTCTCAGATGCCTTACCCTCTCTCTTATTGAAACCGCCAGGAATCTTACCTACGGCATATAACTTCTCTTCATACTCAACTGATAATGGGAAGAAATCAATTCCCTCTCTTGGCTTCTCAGATGCTGTTGCAGTTGATAAAACAACAGTATCACCATAATGCATAAATGCAGCACCATTTGCCTGAGCTGCTACTCTGCCAACATCAACAGTAAGTGTTCTGCCGGCTAATTCCATTGAAAAACTCTTAAACATTCTTCTTACCTCCATAATAAATTTTTGATTTTGGCGAGAAGAAACCGAAACAACTGAAAAATCCACCCTTTTCCATCTCCTGATGAACTTTTCAGAAGTCTCGGAAAATTTCTTCTACACCTAATAAATAAGGGCGAAGTTAGACACTCCGCCCTTAAAAATTACTTTCTGATTCCTAAACGTGCAATTAAAGAACGGTAAGCTTCAATATCATTCTTCTTTAAATACTCAAGCAAACCTCTTCTCTGACCTACCATCTTAAGAAGACCTCTTCTTGAATGGTGATCCTTCATGTTAGCTCTAAGATGCTCGTTTAACTCGTTAATTCTGTAAGTTAAAATAGCGATCTGAACCTCTGGTGAACCAGTGTCCTGTGGGTTTCTTCCGTAAGCTGCAATGATTTCAGCTTTCTTTTCCTTAGATATCATGTCTAAATCCTCCATTTAATAAAATAATCGCCTATAACCAGGTTCCCGGTTGGAGTAATCCAAAAAACGTAGTTATGGCTATAACATACTTAAATATAATATCATACTGCTAGTATAATTGCAAGTATTTTTACAATTTTTTCTTAATATGTCAATCGGAGCGGCACCTTAATATGGAAGCTATGTTTTTGCTAAGCGTGGCGAGTATTATATTAATCTGTGGACTCGCTCTCGCTAAGTTGTCGCACGCAGTGGTACATAGTGCGACAAAAAACGTCGCCCAAGTACCAGCGGCGCCAAAAAGTCCTCATAATAACATATGAAGCTCCCCTCGTCGCTGGCTATATCATACTGCACTTATAGAGAGGGGTGTTCGGTAGGTTGTGATTTGCTGGATTTTTATTTTTTGTTTTATGGCAGGCGAGAGAGGCGCATTCCTGTACAGGAATGCTATCTCTCTGTGGTGGAGGGGGAGTAGTATATTAATCTGTGGGCTTTTTGGCGCCGCTGTGACTTGGGCGTCGTTTTTTGTCGCA
>JAZQLB010000336.1:0-3428 GCA_045542475.1 Lachnospiraceae bacterium
CAACAAATCCGTTTGGATATACTTTACAAACGTTCTTAAGTGATAAACTTGCCATTTAGAATTTTCCTCCTAGTAAAATAGTATCTTTTTTCACTAACGATATTTTACAATACCTTGACCGGAAATGCCATACCCCAAATACACGAAAATGCGTTGATTATTTTGGTTAAATTGTATAATACCCATTTATGATACACCTTTTTAATGCATTTTTCACAAAAAAAACTTATTTTATTATCTTTTTCGACTTTTGACTTGTTAATTTTTATCATATAGGTTATAATAAATCTAGGGCAAAAGTAACATTTTTAGCCCCAATCTTTACTAGACAAAGGAGGCAAGGTTATGGAAATATCTGCGCTTTCAACAAGTATGTCTATGGCTGAGATCCACAATCAGATTGGCGTTGCCCTGCTTTCTAAGAATTTAGACACAGCAGAGGTTCTCGGTGATGGTATGGTTAAGATGCTTGAGGCTTCTGTAACCCCACACTTAGGCGGCAATATTGATATTTTAGTCTAGAATACTGCACTGTAAAAGAGCATCGGAACATATTCCGGATGCTCTTTTATTATAGCTTTTCGTATATTTCATTAAGTCTTTTATAATTTACGGAAGGCGAATACTTTTCAAAGTATTCATTGTAAGCGTTTTCACACCATTCTTCCTTATATTCTGCGTTAAACCTGTTAACCGCCTCAACAAGAGCCTGGGATGAATTATATTCAAACTTAATTCCTGTTTTCCCGTCATCTACCAGTGCACCTATATTACCAATATCTCCCGTAATCACCGGAACATGTGTGGAAAATGCTTCTGCTATAATCATTCCAAAGGTCTCATACCACTGTGATGCCACGATTACAGCTTTGGCTCCGGCAAGCCTTACATTAAGCTCATCCCGGCTTACAAAGCCAAGAAACTCTATATTCCCGCACCCATTCTTTTCTGCTTCGCTTCTATATTTTTCAAGCTCTGTTCCTGTTCCTGCTATTAAAAGCTTCTCTTGTGGCAGCTTCGCAAATGCCTCAAGTAGAACATCCAGTCCCTTAATTTGCTCAATACGTCCTATAAATAAGAAATAATCCTTATCCGATGCTTTTTCTTCATTAGGAAATGTAAAATTAGGCTTAATATATACCGACGCTTCTCTTATTACCGGCCTTTTTCCCGGACGATTAACCTTTAACAGCTTATTTTTGGTAAATTCCGTAAGGCATATATAATTAATTTTCCTATATGTTCCAAGCATTCTGTGAAGCCTTGTACTGATTACACACGCCAATGTCTGAAGCCTGCTGCCCCTATAGCAGTTATGTTTAAGGGCACATTTAAGTCCACCCTCAAGGCAATCCTCACAAATATTGTTATCCCTGTAAAAGGAAGCCCCAGGGCATACAAACCTGAAATTATGCACGGTCTGTACTACAGGAACCCCACACGACCTTGCCGCATAATATACAGACGGGCTGATAAGACTTAATGTATTGTGCACATGCACCACATCTATGCTGTTTTCCTTAATAATTCTGCGTACTTGCGTATATGTCTTCAGATTAAAAACAAGATTAACAGGAAGCAGCAGCTTCTTCAGTCCTCTCATTGTTTTAAGCTCTGAATTATTACGTGTATACAGAACAATCTTATGCCCATTATCCTCAAGAAGCTTCTTTTCGTTAGCAACCACCGTATCTTCCCCGCCGGGAACCTGATAATAATTGTGCACTATTAATATGGTTTTCTTTTCCATAATGCCTCCAACAATCTTAAAAGCCTCTTATTTTATCCTTATTTTGCCGTCACCATTCTCAATCTTACCCTCCTTTAAAAGCTTGCCTATGGCACGTTTAAAGGAAGCCTTACTCATATTAAGTTCTCTTTTAATAACCTCCGGCGAAGCCTTTTCACTAAATGGCAGAACTCCGTCATACTGCTCTATCAACCCAAGAATTGCTTCCGCATCCTTATCTCTTTGAAGATAGCTCATCTCCCGTATTGCCAGCTCTAATTTGCCATCCGGTGTCACATTAGAAACACGCACTCCGCGAAGCCCTGAACCAAGACTCACTTCTCCGTAAAGTGCTTTATTAGGAATAAGTCCCTGATACATATCATCCACAGCCACATACATACCGAATTTTTCGATATAGGCATAAGCGGTTCCGTTTACTAAATCGCCCTTACTGTATTGTGTAGTTGTTTTAAGGTATTTGTATACGTTCATTGTGGCACAGAGACGATTACTCTTATCAATATAAAGGGCAACCAGACAGCTCTCACCCGGACGTACCTTATAGGTCTGTTCTTTAAATGGAAGAAACAAATCTTTTTCAAGCCCCCAGTCAAGGAATGCACCGATTTTTCCAACCTCCTTAACTGTAAGCTTAGCCACCTCGCCAAGAGTAAGCTTTGGCTCATTAACAGTTGCTAAAAGTCTGTCCTGAGAATCCCTGTATATAAATACGTTAATTTCATCACCAATACCGGTGCCTTCTGGCACCTGTTTTTTAGGAAGAAGCACCTTTTCCTCTTCTGTTCCCAAATACACACCAAATTCTGTTTTCTTAACTATCTTAAGCGTCTGCTTTAATCCTAATTCAATCATTCCAATCCTCCAAGTGTAAATTCCATAATCGCATAAGTGTCTCCGTTAACATCCCGCAAATCCACATAGAAATTATTATCCGCAAAGGCGTAATATGGATACATTATATCTCCAAGCACTGCCTGCTTTTTATATTCTGCCCTTATCTGGATAATGCGGGTCTGTTCCTTAGAAATGCTGCCATCTGCCGCAGTTTCCTTAGCATAACCTAAAAGTTCCTCTGCAATTCTTATATATTGTCCATTATTTACATGATTATTAGTATCAATCATATGTGAGTGGACTTCTATTTTTTCTGCTGCCATAAGCTCTGCCTGCACACTGATTTTTCTTGGTGCATAGTCCATCTCAAGCTTCTCACCAAAGCCATACAATGCCATCTCCTGCTCTGATACCTTAACCGGCTTGCCTGTATTGGTATCCACATACACCCAGAGTGAATTTGCCTTAACCAGCTTATTTCCCTGCTCGTCCTCTATCCAGAAATTACGCATACCATAAAAGCCTTTGAAATCATAGGGCTGAGTACAAATCGTAACCCTTTCACAAAAGCTTGGAAGCCTGTCCATAACAATCTGCCATGCGGACAATACCCAGCCATTGCCTTTCTCAGCATATCTGCTTACTCCTGCCCCCAAATCCTCCGAATGAAAGCTTACCGCATCCTGAAGATAATTAACTAAAGCTGACATGGTAAGCTGACAGGAAGAATCACATTCGCTATATCTTATTCTTGAATCGAAACTGTACATTATTGTATAACCTCCGGGACGGAATTGTTTTTTAAAGATTAGGGTGTCAAAAGCACCTTTGGCGCTTTGTG
>JAZQLB010000337.1:0-11445 GCA_045542475.1 Lachnospiraceae bacterium
ATTATTGACAGCTTCTGCCGTTTTATGTGGAGCTATTACATAATTGATGAATTAATTGAGAATCCGGATATATCGGATATCAGAATTATAGCGTATGACCAGATATATATTAAGGTTAATGGTACAAGAAGATTATCCGAGGTTAAGTTTTCTGATGAAAAGGACTATGAGCGTTTTGTAGAGAGGGTGGCAATTAAGAACAAGATTAATTTAAGCGATAAGAATGCTATTCAGGTGTTTGTAGATAATACACAGCCCGGATGGAGATTAAGATTTAATATTAGTACGAAGTTTCTGACCAATACGGGTGCTGCATATATGCATATAAGAAAGCATCCTGCGAAGAAATATGATATGGAGCAGCTTATTAAGGCACAGATGTTAAGTGAGCCCCAGGCAGAATATCTTAAGGATAAGATGCGTAATGGGGAATCAATTCTATTCTGTGGAAGCGGTGGAAGTGGTAAAACAACCTTGTTAAATGCACTAATAGAATATATATCAGGGAAATCTATTTATTGCATTCAGGAAAGTGATGAGCTGTTTATGGAGAAGGATGCAGAGTTTATGAGCTTTCATACTATAGAGAACAGGGGAGAGGGGCGGATTAATTATGAACTGGCAGACCTTGCCAAAAACGGCTTGCTGACGGATACGGATGTATTTATGGTGGGAGAGATTAAGGGGGAGGAGGCTTTAGATTTTCTTATAGCGGTGCATACCGGAGCCACCGGGTATGGTTCAGTGCATGCACCTTCGGAGGAGGATGCTTTTATGCGACTGGCCGATTACATTAAAAAAGTAAGTGACTACAGTATAAGGGAGATTCAGTATATGCTTAGATTTCTGAAAACAGTAGTGTTTATGAAATCGTATAAGGTTGCTTCTATTTCCAGTGTCGGTTGGGATTCGGATAAGGATAAGCTGACCTTGAAAAAGGAGGAGTTGTAGATTATGGAAGCCGGGATTGACTTTCTTAAAATTTTGAAGCTTTTTACAATTATTCCTTTGGGTATCAGTATGTATTGTTTTTTTAGTTATATCAGTAAAGTTCATGTTATTAAGGAAAATATCAACAGATTATACGGTGATCTGGAAAATCATATTGCAGTAAGAAAAAGAAGCTTGCAGGAATATGAAACACTATATGGTAATCGGTTGAAAAAGGGATGGCTTGTAAGAGTTGAAGAGCTTCTAAAATATAGCGGGATACTTAGAAAATGCCGCTTTCTGTCTACAGAATTGTTTATTTTGGGAGTTATGGCGATAGAACTGTTGGTTTTCTGGCTTGTACTGTGGTTCTTTTCCTTATGGTATATAGCTGCAATATGTGTGGTAGGAATGTATTTGATAATACTTGGCTGGCTTAATTATAGGAGGCGGCAGCAATATCAGAAGGTCAGCGAGGAGATGCTGCCATTTGTCAATATGATAGCTAATTATGCAGGTGCAACGGACGACATTATCAGCATTTTGGAGAGAACAGCCTATGAAATAAAGGAACCATTAAAGGAGATATTGATTGAATGCTGTAACAGAGCAAGACATAGCGGAAATGTGTCAATGGAACTCAAATGGCTTAAGGATGAGGTTGAATACCCTTTTTTTAAGACTATTATATATAATCTGGAGCTTGTATCAAGAAATGAAGCTGATTACAAGGGGATAGTTGATGAGTGCAGGGAGCTTCTGCAAAACAACCTTGAGAATATGAAGGAGCTGGAGAGGATTAACGAGGATGCTAATTCACAGCTTACAGGAACTATTCTAGCAGGAGTTTTATGCATATATTTTCTGGCGAAGGGGGTGTTAAGAATCAGCATGGCAGAGCTCTTTGGGAATCTTTTAACATCTGCCGGGGGTATTGCTATTTTGGTTTATACGATGGTAGTGGTATTTTGGGGGCTGTATTATGTGGTATTAAAGAGAGGAGGTTAAGAAAAATGGATAAGTTGATATGTTGGGCAGAAGAAAATGTTGACATGCTTAAGAGCTCTATAATGCTTATTTTGTGCGGAATATTCTTTATTATGCTATATGTTTTTGGGGCAAGAGCAATAAAGGACAGATATGAGCTGGTCAAAAAAAGACTTGGGAGTGATTTGCTCCAATATATGAATTCAACCAAGTGGAATACGTTTAACTATTACAAAATACAGAGGTATCTGGATTCAGTTGGTGCCACCTATTATTCTAAGGGGGCTGTTAATCCTCTAAGTTATATGTGTTTTAAAATATTAAGCAGTATAGCTGCACTTGTAGTGTTTGTGATGGTCAATCCTATCAGCGGGGGACTGGTTGTATTAATAGCTTATTTTTATATGGATAAAAGGTATAAGCTTCGGAATGAGAAGGACAATATGGAGATGATGAAGGATATAATGAATATATATGATATTGTTATTCTTCAGATGAAATCAGGTGTATATATAACACATATTCTTATTGATGCATATATGTCAGCAGAGAATCAAAGATTAAAGAGTGCACTTTTAGAGCTGACAGGAAAAATTAAGGAAACTAATGATATCCGGACTGCGCTTGAAGTATTCAGAGGCAGATTTAGCAATGAGCATATAGAAAATCTGACTGTTGCCATAGGTCAGGCTGTAGAGACCGGCAATTCGGTAAGAATGCTTTCGGAGGTTAAAAGGCATATGGTTAATTTGCAGAAATGCTATAACAAACAGGTGCAGCAACGAATAAAGCGCAGAGGAAATGCTTTTAAAATAGCTATTTTTGCAGCGGTAATGATGATACTGATGTATTCATGTATCATTGGTCTTGGACAAGCCTTAAAGGGCTTAAAAGTATAGAAAGGAAGGGCAAAATGAGAAATATTAAAAACATACCAGAGAATATGAAAGCAGGAAGATGCTGTAAAGTAACATGTACAGAGAAGGTGGCAGCTTTCTCTACTATTGAAGTTATAATTTTAATTATTATTGTTGTAGGCTTGGTAAGTATGTTTGGAGAAGGGGCAAGATCCTTTATTACAAGCATGTGGAATTCCATTACTACAGCTGCCCAAGGGCTTTTTAATTAAAAAGAAGGTATGAAGATGAGTAAGAAGAAAGCTATAGGTGATTTGATAACCTGTATGGCAGCCATGCTTGTTATGTATATAATCTTGTATCTAGGGGTGGATATTTGCAGCCGTATTAATATTGCGTTACAGAAGGAAAATATATCAAGGGCATATATGCTGCTTATGGAGACAGAAGGATATTTGTCCGCTGAGAATATGGCGGAAATGACCAGAGAACTGAATGAAATTGGTGTTACTGATATTTCATTTAACGGGACAACACTTGCGCCTGCCGGATATGGGAATTATATATATCTATGTGTTACGGGAAGGGTGGCAGTATCAGGCATTATGGGACTTAGGGCAGAAAGCTGGAGCTTTGAAAAAGGAGAAGGGACTATTGATTTTAGAATTGAGTGTAAATCAACAGCGAAGTACTAGCGTAAAAATAAATAAGAAAAATGCAAATGGTGGGGTATTTCCAATGGCGTTTGCTTTTATTTTACTGACTGCGGTACTTGTGGTTTTTATTTTCAAAAAGGGAATGCTTGAATATAGCTATAGTTATATTAATAATGCACTTACACAGGCATTGTTATCAGCCTGCATAATTAATCTTAATGAGTATGCGGATAATGGTACAATTGTAATTCAGGAATCAGATGCTGCGAGTGATGCGGATACCTATGTCAATAATTCTTATAAGCTGTTTCAGGAATGTCTTAGACAGAATCTTGAGCTGGATTATGGCTGGAATTCCACCTCAAAGGAAATACTTAAGGATAAGGTGATTGTGGAAGAATTCAGAATATATAATGTGGTGATGTCAGCGGAAGGACAGCAGATTACGGAATATGTAATTGGAAAGAATGGCAGCAGATGTATCGTCCATCCAGTGGGAGCAGATGTTAGTGTGGATGTGACAGATGGTGTCAAAATAATTGAGGAAACCAGTATATATGCAAAAATAAGCTTTGTATTGGACTTTATTAAAAGGGTGGAGCAGAATGACCAGCGATATTATTTAAGCCGCCTATGTGCAGTAAAAAATAAGTAAATTATTTGAATGAAAGGGATGGTACAGGTAAGAATGATTTTTTCAGAGAGAAGATTTGTATTTAAGAAGGAAACAAAAGAAAAAGATAAGGACAGCGTTAATATAAAGGTGTTTATTTATTGCTTTATTGCTACTGTTATTTTGTATTTAATGCTGGTGGCATTTGAGGCAGCTATAATAGCAAAGGATGAGAAAATAGCAGTGTATGTGGCTATGACGGATATAGAGGAGAATGTGCTGATAACAGAGGAGAATTTTGGTCTTTATTTTATGCTGGAGAAACGAAGTGTCAGCTCACTTCCGGCAGACTATATAATTAATCCCGGGGATATTATTGGATGTCTGACGATGCAGAGTATAAAGGCAAAGGAGATTATAATTGCTGACAGATTTGTTAATGAGTGGGAGCTGATAACAGATATTGAGAATCCTGTTGAGGTATCACTTAATGCAGCTAATCTGGCTCAGGTTGTAGGAGGAGTAATCAGAACAGGGGACTATATTAATATATGGTCCGTAAGCAACAGGACAAGCAATGGTGTACAGGAATATGAAGCAAGGCTCATATATGAAAAAGCATATGTGACCAGAGTTTTTACTTCAACAGGGGAGGAAATTAACAGGGAAATAGATGAGGGGGCAGCAATGATTATAAATATAGTTATACCATCAAGCCTTGAGTCTGTCTTTAATAAAACAATGGCAGAGGGGCAACTAAGACTAAGCAGGGTGTATGATTCGACCGATGTTGATAAACGATAAGAGGGTAGTCTATGGAGTGGTTCTTAAAGCTTATTTCAATAACAATTTTCTTTCTTTTTCTTGTGTTTTTTAAACATGCAGATGGGCTGTGTATTGACAAAACTATATTAAAAGGATACATATGTGTGGCTGTTATGGGGCTATTCTTTTTGGGTGCAAATGAATACTTTATGTTCTGTATTCTTCTGTTTCATACCTATACAGACGAGCGGCAGCAGATGGCGTATACCTTGCCAAGTGTGTTTGCAGGTATTGTGGAGGTGATTATATGGATATGGAACGGAATCAGAGTGGAGCCAGCGCTTGAACTTGTCATGAGCATATTTGTGGTATTTATAATGACTAAGATAAAAGTGTTTGCAGAAGGAGATGGGTATTATTTTGTTGTTTTGTTAATAGGTGCATGTGCAATGAGCAGAAGCACCGGTGAGGCATTAATGGTGATTTTTTATATTGCTGCCATATGCTTTATCGCTCGAATGGCTATTATCAATATATGGCGTCTTAAGAAAAAAGAAAAGCCTGTAAGGCAGGCGGCGTTTATGGGGAGTATTCTTGGGGGATATATTGGGTATGTTTATTTATATTTGGGATTGTAAAAATAGTGTATTTGATGTACAATAAAGGAGAATACATATTTATTGACGTAAAAAAGTACATCAATAAATAATGAGTGCATAAAAAAGACAAGTTACCGTGGCGTGCCATGTACCGTTCATAAATAATAATGAACCATTCGCCTACATGTCCGAAACGCTTCCTCGTTTTCCTTGTCTCTAATATTGTATTTTTTTTTACACTACATTTAAAGAGAAAGGAGTTAAAAATAGAAATTCACAACTGACATAATCTAATAGTAAGCCTAGACTGGTATTGACCCGGCAGAAAAAATGGTATATAATGGAATTGTAAATAAATGTTCACGTCTGGACGTAATCATAGGTCTTCCTGGTTCAGGGAAAAGTTCAGCACTAACAGATACAATTTCACAAGAATTCCATTCAAGAATCATTGACAATGACGATGCAAAAAAGCTTTTACCGGAATACAACAACGGATGGGGTGCAAGTGTAGTTCATGATGAAAGTAAAATCATTTCAGAAATGCAACTAAAAATAGCACTTATAAAACATGAAAATATTGTTTTGCCAAAAGTTGGTTCTGATGTAAATAAAATTCAGAGCATAATTTTAAAAGCTCAAAAGCTGGGTTATGAAGTTAATTTGCATTATGTAGAATTACCAAGGGAAAAAGCATTGGCACGTATGATTAACAGATTTCTTGAAGATGGGCGTTTTCTGTCACCAAAAATTATTGATAAGTACAATAATCCGGTTGATGGAAACAAAATCGAAAATACCTACGAGGTTCTAAAAAAAGGAGGCTTACTAAATGGATATTCAAAATGGAATAACGATGTCGCCAGAGGAGAGAATCCACGCCTTGATGAATGGTCAAACTGTACCGGAAGCTTCATTGACAGAGGCAGAGCTGAGAGAGCTACATCAGAGGATGGACGAAATCGAAGCGGATGCGGATGCAGAGATAGAGGCGATAAATCTATCAATGGAACAGAATCCGGAGAGATGGGAACACCTTACAGAGAGCGAGATGCTTACGCTGGCAAGAGAGATAGCATATCACGTCAAGATACAGCGTATGACAGAGCGGAACAGAGTTCAGCAGGAGCAGGTATAAATCGCTGCAAAGCTGATGTAGAAGCAAATGGTTTTACCATTACTAATAAGCTTCTTAATAATTATGAAAAGCTTGTTAGTGAAAATAAAAGAGATATAACACTCCGGGAGATATCAGATAAATATCTTTCCGGAACAGAGAATGAAACTATTAATGATATTGGCCAGGAACTTGCACAGCAGGAGCTGCAACATGCAGAAATAGAGGCTTCCTGTGAAGGTCCGGGCGGATAATTACAGAAAAAAGCAGTAATTGCTTTACGATAGAAAGGTTTGGTGCTGTTATGAGAAATGGTGTTAAGAAAGCGTTAATATTCCTCTTAACTTTTGTAGTGTTTGCTGGAGGCTTTTCTTTTGGTGATAGATATACTGTATGGGCGGAGGAGACTGAGACGGAGGAGCCTGTTCCGGTTAAGGTTTTGTTTCAGGCTATAAATATTGATACGGGAGAAAGGGTGGCATATAGTGATGGTATCTGGCCTTCAGGAGAAGTTTTTAATGAGCCATGCTCATTTGGCAACGGATTTGTCTGGTTTCCCGATGAACAGTATCAGAGGACATGGGAGTTTGTATCCTGTGATACTTCATTTCCTTTAACAGTAGGGAAGACAGATATAACGATTAATCAGTATTATAAACTGACCTATTACGATGTATCAGAAACCGGTAACGGACAGACATATAATTCACTTGAGGAGCTGTATGCAGCAAGGGAGGCAAATAGTCACATCCATAGTTATACAGAGACCATAACAGCTGATGCCACTTGTACAACAGATGGAACCAAGACCTTTACCTGTGACTGTGGTGATACCTATACAGAGACAATTAATGCAACCGGGCACAGCTTTAGTTCTTATATATATAACAATAATGCTACATATGAAGCAGACGGAACAGAGACAGCGGTATGTTATGTTTGTGGTGCAACTGATACAAGAACTGTATCAGGAACGCAGCTTATACCGGAGACACAGCACAGTCATAGCTATGCAGTAACAACAATTAATGCAACATGTACGGATAACGGCACACGCACCAATACCTGCAGCTGTGGTGACAGCTATACAGAGACAATTAGTGCAGTTGGTCATAACTATGGTGCATATACCTATAACAATGATGCAACATATTATGCGGACGGAACGGAATCAGCCGCATGTGCTAATTGCGGAGCTGTTGATACAAGACCTGCCGGAGGCACTAAGCTTATAATGGAGACACAGGCAGAGACAACCGCTCCGGCAGTAGAGATAGAGACCACTAAGGAGGCTGCTACAGCTGCAGAAACTACATCAGCTGATAAGATAGCAGAGCCGGATGAAACAGAAAGTGCCGTATTAGAGATTGAGTCGGTGACAGAGCAGGAAAGCGTTGAAGAAACTGAGGCTGTTACGGAAGCAGATAATGAAACGGAAACAGAAGCAGCAGAAGCGACAACAGAGATTGTTTCTTCTGCAGAAACAGTCAGTACAGAAAGTGTAACAGAAAAGGTGACAACTATTAGTCCGGACACCACGTTTCTTACTGAAAGAGAACCGCATGAAGAAAATAGCAGTGCTGTATGGATTATAATCGGCAGTATTGTAGGTTTGGGAGTGATTGGCATTGTTCTGTACTGTCGTTTTAGCGGAAAGAAGTAATCCTTGGAAAGGATGATAGAGTGAAATGGATATTTAGGAGAATAATAAGTTATATTTTATTAACAACGATTATAGCAGCAACACTAAGCTTTACTACGCCTGTTAGTGTAAAGGCTGCACAGACAAAGAAAGTTATCTTTGAATATACGGGAGCTGCACAGACATGGACTGTACCATATTCTTGTTGGTACACAATTGAGCTGTGGGGTGCACAGGGGGGTACGGATAATGGGTGGCAGCCTAACGGTGGTGCAGGGCATATAGCAGGCGGTACCGGAGCTTATGTATCTGCACAGGTATATCTTACACAGGGGGAAGCACTGTATATAAATGTAGGAGGAGGCGGAGCCATCGGAGGCAATTCTACGGATAAAGTGTATGATGCAGACCTTGGCGTAGATGTACTTGTATCAAGAGACGGTGCCGGTTGGAACGGAGGCGGTGCACCAACCACAGAGGGCATGTGGGGGCCCTCAGGCGGAGGAGGCGGTGCTACTGACATAAGGGTTGGTGATAATGATATAAACAGCCGAATAATGATTGCCGGCGGGGGCGGTGGCAGTTCAGGATATTGTCCGGGTGAAGGTGCATATCGGTTTTATAATAAAACAACGGGAAAAATCTCTGACGGAACAAGCGAACAGTCTTTCTCGGCAGGAGTAAGTGGTCTATATAGGGGCAAATGGCAGGGGCAGGATCAGATAGAATTAACAGCCGCTGATGGATGCGACTCCGGAGGAGGCGGTGGCGGAGGCTACTATGGTGGAAAATGCGGTATTGACAGTGTACGTTCAGCCATGGGTGGCTTATCCTTTGTGGGTAGCCCTGATGATACCTCAAAGGGAGCATATTCCTTTAAAAATATCATCCATGTGGGCGGTGTAAAGCTTACAGATGATAATAATGTTCGGAATTTATGGATTAATGGAGAACGTGAAATTGGAGAAAGGAAGCCATTGTTTTCAGCCTCTTATTATGATTCTTATTACATACGTGGAGTATTCTACGAAACCGAAGGCTGGAATGGCTACGCCAAAATAACCTATGAGCTTAACACTCTAATCTTTGATGCCAACGGCGGCACCTGCGACCTTACAAGTGTAACAGTACCCTACGGGTCATCAAACTGGAATAATGTATCCGGGAGCCTTCCTGTAAGGGACGGCTACGCCTTTAAAGGCTGGTATACATCAAAGACCGGAGGCGTTCAGGTATATGATGAATCCGGCTATGCAGTCAAAGGCTCTTATTGGACGGATTCCTACGCCAAAGGCGGTACGTGGCAGGGAAATGCTGATCTGACGGTATATGCCCGGTGGGAGATGATTGATACATCACCGCCGGTTATAAACATATCACCGCCAAGTGCAGACTGGTGTAAGAATATAGACGTAACCATAAGCATTACGGACGAGGGCGGTTCCGGCTTAAGTGGCAGCAACAGCTATCAGTATTACCTTTCAAGCAGCAATACAGCCCTTAAGGGTGGAAGCTGGATAAACTATACCTCCGGTACAGCCTTTAACATAGGCTCCGGCTTAAGCGGCACGTACTATATCTTTGTAAAGCCGGTAACGGATAATGCCGGTAACGTATCCGTATCAGGCGGCACAATAACGGATATAGGAGGCAGTAAGTATCATTGCTTTGGTTCCTACCGCTTCGATAACATTAATCCGGTTATTAACGTGGAAGCTGCACCATCAGAGGTTAATACAACCATTCAGGTTGTTATTACTGCTTCCGATGAGGGCGGCTCACAGTTAAGTAATGATAATTCCTATGAATATTACCTTTCAACACGTAATACCTCCCCTGCAGGGGGAAGCTGGAAGCCTTATACAAGTGGCAATACAATAACCCTTGGAGAAGGACTTACCGGAGAGTATTTCCTCTTTGTAAAGCGTGTTAAGGACAATGCCGGTAACTGGTCAAATAACGCACCGTATGTAATAAGCGATGGAATAGTATTTGACAACACAGCTCCGGTAATAAGTGTTAATAAGCCGGGCTGTGAGGTGTGCAAGAGTATTGAGCTTGTGATCACAGCTTCAGATGCAGGAACCGGCTTAAGTGATACCAATAAGTATGAATATTACTTATCAACCAGTCCTGAAGCCTTAAGCGGTGGTACGTGGATAAGCTATACAAGCGGTAATACGGTGAAGCTGGGTATAGGACTAAACGGTACATACTACCTCTTCATCCGCAGCGTATACGATAAAGCCGGCAATATCTCTACAACGGAGGGAACCATAGTAAATATAGGCTCAAGCCAGTATCACGTATTCGGCTCATATACCTTCGATAACAAGGCTCCTGAAGGAACAGTTACCTATTACGAAAATAACGCAATGCTGGGCTTGTGGGACAATCCTGACAGCTCCCCATATGCAGTAATGCTTATAGACGATGCTGCAGATAACATATCAGGAATAGACCGCATATATCTTGAGCTTTACGATAAGGCTAATCCGGATAATAAAGCAGAATTTGATTTCACCGGTGCAGCTCCGGACTATGAGTGTGTATTTAACCTTTATTCGGCTCTTGCATCCAGCGAGAACATAGAAACTATCCACATGGCAATATATGCCATTGATAAGGTCGGTAATAAAGGAACGCTGCCTATAACAGACTACGATTTCGGAACGGATGGCAATGGAGACCCGGTTCCGGGAGAGAATATAGGCTTTAAGGAAGATGATACACCGGGCGTTGATAATGAGTATGAACGTGATGCCTTCAGAGTGGAAGCAAGAATACAGAACCGCTGGGGCGAAACAAAGTTCCGCCGTGGCGACCTCGCAATAGTGGAAATCTTCACCTATGGCTATGTGGAGTACGTGGATGCTTACTTTAACTCCCTTACCATGCAGATAAATCCACAGTATGACAAAACCATCAACCTTCCAATGACCGACATTCCGGTGAAGGAAAGATATGTATACATCCACGAATTTTTCGTGCCGCTGTATGCTGTAGAATGCCTGTACACGGACAATGTGGTGGATGGCTATAAGAAGAGCCTGTTACAGAGCAGATGGCTTAATGTTCCGGTTGAAGGGACGATACTTGATGATATAAAAACAATTTTAAAGTAGGTAAATACTATATATAATTCTCAAGAAAGAGTCTGGCAGCAGGTGAAAGCTTAGTATCTTTATTGACTGCATAGCAGATTTCTCTTTTTTCAATTGTAAGTCCGGGAGGTATAACCTCGATAAGACTTTTGTTCTTAAGTTCATTTTCAACAAA
>JAZQLB010000338.1:0-7193 GCA_045542475.1 Lachnospiraceae bacterium
TTGTCTCTTCCTCGGTTGTTGTCTCTTCCTCGGTTGTTGTCTCTTCCTCGGTTGTTGTTTCTTCCTCGGTTGTTGTCTCTTCCTCGGTTGTTGTTTCTTCCTCAGTTGTTGTTTCTTCCTCTATTGCAGGAATCTCAACAGCTTCGCTTTCATATCCACACACTGAACATTCCTCATGCTTAGAGCCACTTACACCAACTTCTGCTTCCTTATCAATTATCCACTCTAATGAATGCTCTGTAAAGCTGATTCTATCTCCACATGCACACTCGTACCAGTGACCTGTTTCATCATATGTATAGTCTGTTCCATATTCATGCTTATGCAATGTAATCGTTGCATAATTAAACGAATCAGAATCAGTAATTGTAATTGTCTGGTCTTCCGGTATTACATATCCATCCGGTACGCTTGTAACCTTTAATGTATATGTATCTGCTGGTACCTTATACAAATTTAACCCTTCTGATGGAATATCTACTGCAGGAAGAGTTACGTCTGCGGTTGCCATAGCATACATACCTGATGTACCACCGCCACCACCAAACATATTTGCATTAACAAACTTCGTAGTCCAGCCATATTCTCTTGTTTCTTTATCAACCAATATCTCAACATAACCTTCCGCATCCGGTGCCGGTACTGATACTACTGAACCGCTATAAAAACCAATTATAATACCCTTTGATTCCGTGTCAGAATTCAAATCGTACGCTTCACCATCCATAATATACTGACCTGCTTCATTAAACTCATCCGACAAATCTGACAGCTTAATTCTCCATTTAATATATTCCTTTGGCTCATCACTAACTGTAACTGTTGTTCCGCCACCACTTGAACCGGTACCTCTCAGCCATAACCAGAATGGGTACTCGCCTGGATCAACAGTATACTCATGTAGACCTATAGAAGTATTTAAAATACTTTCTATGCCATTTACACGAACTTTGCCTATTAAGTTCCTATTTTCCCATGATGCATCAGCATATGTAGTAAAAGTATTTGCCGGTGCTGTATATGCAGTTTCCATATTTGGAAAATATTTAACAGTTAAATCGGTTTCTACCAGATCATAAAAGATAGAAGTACTAACCCAATCTCCATCCACAAACCATCTCACTTCTCCATCCATATATTCCGAAAGCTCTTTTATACTTATCTGCATTCTTGGATGAGTTGCAATGCCATTTTGTGTATAGCCAATAGCTTCATATGATTTGTTCGATTCAAATCCAAAAGCCTTTTCGCCTGATGAGTTATACATTTCCACCCATACATTATCTAATAAATTACCGGCTTCATCTACAACCTTTAAATTCAACATGTTTTTTGGTGTTATTACTATTGTCTGTGCATTAACCACATCTGACATTAATACTGTCAGAAAGGTAGTTACAGCAAACAATACACTTAATAGTCTTTTTTTCGTCTTCATCTTTTTTTACTCCCTCTTTTCTCTAATTTTGTGTTAAAAAAACAACAAAAACGATTATACATATACCAAAAATTATATGCAAGCTCTTTCTAACATTTCAGTACTAATTGATTATTTATATATAACATATCACACTATTTTGTAATAATTACATAGAAAATCACTAAAAAAGTCATTACTTTGGTTCTAAAGCAATGACTTTTTCATTATATAATATTACTACTTAACAGCCTTTTTCTTATCAAGCAACATAATTGTCAACATTCCACCCAGTATTACTGCCATTACCAAACAAATAGCAAACGAACCATTATAACCTGTGCTTGGTGCTGTTGGCACGTCGGCTTCTACCTCCGGTGCCTTTGTTGTCTCCTGCTGTGTTGGTGCCTGAGTTGTTGTTTCTACTTCGGTTGTTGTCTCTTCCTCAGTGGTTTCTTCCTCGGTTGTTGTTTCTTCCTCAGTTGTTGTCTCAGCCTCGGTTGTTGTCTCAGCCTCGGTTGTTGTCTCAGCCTCGGTTGTCGTCTCAGCCTCGGTTGTTGTCTCAGCCTCAGTTGTTGTCTCAGCCTCGGTTGTTGTCTCAGCCTCGGTTGTTGTCTCCTCCTCGGTTGTTGTCTCCTCCTCGGTTGTTGTCTCCTCCTCGGTTGTTGTCTCCTCCTCGGTTGTTGTCTCAGCCTCGGTTGTTGTCTCCTCCTCGGTTGTTGTTTCTTCCTCGGTTGTTGTCTCAGCCTCAGTTGTTGGCTCCTCTATCGCCGGAATTTCAACCTCTTCACCCTCATAATCACAGTTTGCACATTCTACATGCTTTGAACCGCTTATTCCTATTTCTGCTTCCTTATCAACTACCCATACCAGCAAATGTTCCTCATAGCCTGACTTATCACCGCATGCACATTCATACCAGTGTCCTGTTTCATCATATTTATACTCATTTCCATATGAATGACCTAATGCCGGTGTAATCACATAACCACAGATTGTACATGTCTCTGCAACAAATTCTGTTGCTTTCCCACTTGACTTATGTAATTCTTTATCAGCTACAGCTCCACACTCGCATTCATGCCAATGATATGTCTCGTCATTTTTATATTCTGTTCCGTATTTATGAGAAGGAACTGTAATTGTTACATAATTAAATGAATCTGAATCAGTAATAGTAACAATCTGATCACTCGGTATTTCATATCCTGAAGGAACACTTGTAACCTTTAATGTATATGTATCAGCTGGTACATTATATATATTCATGCCTTCTGCCGGAACATCTACACCCGCAATTGTAATATCCTCTGATGCATAAGCCCATGTACCTGAGGTACCGCCACCAGCGCCTGTAGTACCAATCTTCCCATACACCTTACTCCAGCTAAATACTCTTGTATCTTTATCAAGTAATATCTCAACATATCCATTTTCATCCGGCACCGGTATAGATATCGCTGCTCCACTAAAGAAAGCAACAACTACAGCTCTTGAATCAATAGTAGAACCCAAATCATATACTTCATCATTAATAATAATCTGTCCATCTTCAGTAAATGAGCTTGATAAATCTGAAAGCTTTATTCTCCATTTAACATATTCTGAAGGCTCTGCAATAACCGAAACCAACTGACCTGAACTACTTCCGCCACCGCTTCTTAATAAAGTTCTTACCGAATGCTCTCCTACTTCTGCCGAATGTTCACATATACCTGTATTATCACTTAATTTACTAACCTCTCCATTAACAGAAACTGCTGCATATATACTTCTATCAGCCCATGATGAATCAACATATGTAAGATATGTATTTGCCGGAGCTGTATAATCGGTCTCCATATATGGAAAATATTTAACAGTTACAACCGTTTCTGTCAAATCATAGCTTATAGCGGTTGTATTCCAGCCGTTTTTTCTCATAATATATTTAACAGCACCATTTACATATGTTGAGAAAAATTCTGCCGGAATATTCATATTTTTACTATTTGTAATATTACCGTATTTAATAGTTGTGTTGCCATACGCTTCTTTTGATGTAAAGCCATATACCTTTTCGCCGTTTGAAGCATACATTTCTACCTTTACATCTTCTAATTCATTGCCTGCCTCATCAACAACTTTAATATTCACCATGTTTTTCGGTGTTATTACTACTGTCTGTGCATTAACAATATCAGTCATTAATGTTAAAAACAGAATTGTTGCAGCCAGTAGTGTGCTGAACAATCTTTTTATTTTGTGTTTCTTCATTACTCATTCTCCCTCTTTATTTTTCTTATGTCCGAAAACACAAATCGAATTATATAACCGCTTTATCTCTTTATCAAGTTATTTTTATCATTTTGGTACTAATTGGTCATTTTCATATAACCTTCTCCATTAATTCTCACATCCCAATAATAATTATTCTTAATAAAAAGACCCACCGGGTTAAACCCGACAGGTCCTTATAACAGCTTATTATATCGCCGCATATACTGTATTAATAAATTTCCTTATCTGTGTTCCGTCAGTACCGTTGGTTTTTTGAATCACATAAATAATAACCACGTTTTCAACTGGGTCTGTTAAAAAATAGTTACCGGTCCAGCCATCCCAGCCAAAGCATCCGATATTAGCATTTACACGTGAGCTTGATGGGTCAATAAGAGTACGGCAAAGATTACCATAGCCATACCCCTGCAATGTATCCCAATCAAGGTATTTTCTCTGTTCTGCAGTGAGCTGATTGGTTGACATGAACTCCATGGTATGCTGTGAAAGAATTTTAACACCCTCAAAAGTGCCGCCATTTGCCAACATTCTCGCAAAGCGTGAATAATCCTCAATAGTTGATACAAGTCCAGCTCCGCCAGATTCAAAGGCAGGTGCGACAGCATAACCTTCCATTCCGAGATTTCTGTCACTTGCAATAGTACAGCCTTTTCCCTGAATCACATCATATATCTGTGCAAATCTATGCTTCTTATCATCAGGTACAAAAAAGTCCGTATCCTTCATGCCAAGAGGTTCAAAGATTTCCTTCTTAAGAAATTCACTATACCTCATGCCGGAAGCCACCTCAATAACTCCTGCTAAAACATCTGCTGACGTTCCATACATCCATTTTTCGCCCGGTTCAAATTTAAGCGGCTGACGGGCAATCTGCCTGCACCACTCCAATGTATCAGGAGCATTTCCTTCATCCTGCTTCTTTATATTTTCCTCAAAGAGCTTAATCATCTCTTCTCCTGCCGGAAAACTTGGATCAGGATACGGAAGTCCCGATGTCATATTAAGGAGATGATGAAGCTGCATGGTAGTCTTGCATGGCTTTAAGCCATCCTTATCAAGCACCTTCATATTCTCTACTGCAAATTCAGGTATATACTTTGATACCGGGTCGCAAAGGTCAATAATTCCTCTCTCCATCAAAATCAATGCTGCAACCGCCGTTACAGGCTTAGTCATCGAAAAGCAACGAAAAATAGTGTCCTTGCTCATTGGATACTGTCTCTCAATATCCGCATCTCCAACAGCATGGAAAAACATTTCCTTTCCATCCTTATATACTGCTGCACTGGCGCCTGCTGCCTTACCCTCTTTTACAAAATCATTGAATATATTCTTTACATATTCAAATCTGCTGCTATCCATAGCTTTCTACGCCTCCATAGGTCTGCACCTTAATTATTTTAAAACTGCCTTCTTAAAGTTCTTCTTACCTCTTCTTACAACTATTCCATCACCAAAGTCCTCCTTAGCAAACTTTGTATCAAGAGTAGCCTTAACATCATTAGCAGTAACACCACCCTGTTCTACATTTCTTCTAGCCTCAGAACGAGAAGCTACAAGACCTGCCTTAACAAGAATTGTCTGGATATCTACGAAACCATCTCTGAAATCAGCATCTTCAATCTCCACTGTTGGCATATTCGAAGCATCTCCACCGCCAAAGATAGCCTGTGCGCTTGCCCTTGCCTTATCTGCCTCTTCATCACCATGAACAAGCTTTGTAAGCTCGTATGCAAGAATAGTCTTAGCCTCATTTAACTGGCTGCCTTCCCAAGCCTCCATTTTCTCAATCTCCTCAAGAGGAAGGAATGTAAGCATCTTTAAGCACTTAATAACGTCTGCATCGTCAATATTTCTCCAGTACTGGAAGAACTCGTAAGGAGTAGTCTTATTAGGGTCAAGCCAAACTGCACCCTTCTGAGTTTTACCCATCTTCTTACCCTCTGAGTTAAGAAGGAGTGTAATTGTCATAGCCGATGCATCCTTACCAAGCTTTCTTCTGATAAGCTCTGTACCGTCAAGCATGTTGCTCCACTGGTCATCACCGCCGAACTGTAAATTACAGCCGTATTTCTTAAATAACATAAGGAAATCATAGCTCTGCATAATCATGTAGTTAAACTCAAGGAAGCTAAGCCCCTTTTCCATACGCTGCTTGTAGCACTCAGCTGTAAGCATTCTGTTTACTGAGAAGCAGGCACCAACCTCTCTAAGCATCTCAATGTAATTAAGCTTACAAAGCCAGTCTGCATTATTAACCAAGATAGCCTTATCATCAGAGAAATCAATAAATCTTGCCATCTGCTTCTTAAAGCAGTCAACATTATGCTGGATTGTTTCTGCTGTCATCATCTGTCTCATATCAGTACGGCCTGATGGGTCACCAATCATAGCTGTACCACCGCCGATAAGGGCGATTGGCTTATTACCTGCCTCCTGTAATCTCTTCATAAGGCAAAGTGCCATGAAATGTCCTACATGAAGACTGTCCGCTGTTGGATCAAAGCCGATGTAAAATACAGCCTTTCCTGTATTAACAAGCTCCTTAATTAAAGCCTCATCTGTTACCTGGGCAATAAGTCCTCTTGCCTGTAATTCTTCATAAATTCCCATTTTTATTTCCTCGCTTTCTATAATAAAAAATATTTTCTTCATTGAAATGAATCTGCCTGAAAAAAAGAAAAGTCCTTATGGCCATTCTAAACCATAAGGACGTATAATACGTGTTACCACCTTATTTCACAGCAGATTCACATCTACTGCCTCATCAGGTACAGCCCAAGCGATACCCTTACACGATAACGGGTGTGACCGTCACAGCCTACTTAAATCAAATATAAATATACTCTAATCCTTTCGGTGTGAAGCTCAAGGATGTATTCATAATATCAAACGCCCGCGCCTCTCATCAACCGGCTGCTTTCTGTTGGCTACGATACTATTACTTCTTCCCATCAAAGCATGTATCATTCAATAAATTAATGTTATCATAGTTAATTTTGTTAATTTTGTCAAGGAAAATATTTACACAGCAAACTGACTATTATACAGCTGTGCATAAAAACCGCCCTGCTTAAGCAGCTCACTATGATTTCCCTGCTCAATAATATTTCCATCCTTCATAACCAGAATCACATCCGCATCCTTAATAGTTGACAGTCTGTGAGCAACAATAAAGCTTGTTCTGCCCTTCATCATCTTAGCAAATGCATCCTGAATCTTAAGCTCAGTTCTGGTATCTATTGAAGATGTGGCTTCATCAAGAATAAGCATAGGCGGCAGACACAGCATAACTCTGGCGATACAAAGTAACTGCTTCTGTCCCTGTGAAAGACTTCCACCATCCTCATTAATTACCGTATCATAGCCTTGAGGAAGTCGCTTTATAAAGCTATGCGCATGGGCTGCCTTGGCTGCTGCGATTACCTCCTCGTCAGTTGCATCCGGTTTACCCATTCTAAGATTGTCTCTTATTGTACCATCCTTAAGCCAGGTC
>JAZQLB010000339.1:0-3848 GCA_045542475.1 Lachnospiraceae bacterium
ATGGTTAACATTTTCCACAACTTAGATGACGCTGCTAAGAAATATGGTATGGAAGGCAACTACGTTGCAGGTGCTAATATCGCCGGCTTCCTTAAGGTTGCAGAGGCTATGACAGCGCAGGGTATTGTATAAAATAATATGAATATATAGAAGCAGTTAAAGCCACCGTAATGGTGGCTTTAATTCGTGTTTTATGATAAAAATCTAAAATAGTCTTGTCAGTGTCCGTAGATATATGCACTTTGTCAGTCTATAAACAGTATTTTATATAGTGCGTGGGCATATGGAAAAAAATAATGCTCCTATGCCCCGAATTTTAAAATGTTATCATAAAAACGTTTGCATTCATTGTGTTATTGATGGTTTATCGAGAATTAGACGTTTTAAAGAGTGCTTTTAAATGGAAAAATGCTAGTTTGGGGTATTTTGACTAGTTTTTTCTGTATATGCCCATTTGCCAGGTATACTAAGGAAAATAGTATCAACTGTTCTGCGTCTCGCTGTTAGCGATGTCTGATAAAGATAAAGGTGATAAAGATAAAATAATAAAAAAGCCCATATCATATTGACAATTATGGATAAAAGATGTATGATATAAACACTTTAGGGCTTTAAAGTGTAACGGTTTAAAGTGCGACAAGGAGTGTGGCGATAAGTACATCAAAGGCTATCAATCGCCTCGGAGGACAGTAAACGTTTAAGAGGACAGCGAGTACACTAAGCCTGGAATAATATAAAAATTTACTTGGAGGATATTATGGAACAGAACAAGGGTAATTTAATTGCATTCAGACCGGATATTAAGGTTGTTGATTGTACGCTGAGAGATGGTGGACTTGTTAATAATTTTGCATTCTCTGATGAGTTTGTAAAGGATTTGTACCGCACTAATATTAAAGCCGGTGTTGATTATATGGAGTTTGGATATAAGGCTTCTAAGGAGATTTTTAAGAAGGAAGATTACGGCAAGTGGAAATTCTGTGAGGAAGAGGATATCCGCGCTGTGGTAGGTAATAACGATTTTGATTTGAAGATTTCTGTTATGACAGACGTAGGTAGAACGGATTATAAGAATGATATTTTGAAAAAAGAAGACAGTGTCATTGATATGGTTCGTACTGCGACATACATTCATCAGATTCCGACTGCAATCGAGATGATTCAGGATGCTCATGAGAAGGGCTATGAGACTACAGTGAATATCATGGCGATTTCAAAAGTTCGTGAGGAAGAGCTTTACAATGGTCTGGAGATTCTTGCGGAGAGTGATGTGGATGTAATTTATCTGGTGGACAGTTTTGGTGCATTCTATCCCGAGCAGGTGCGCAGACTGACAGACCGCTACATGGATATTGCAGAGAAGCATGGCAAGAGAATCGGTATTCATGCTCACAACAATCAGCAGTTGGCTTTTGCTAATACCATTGAGGCGGCAAGCAAGGGTGCAAGTCTTTTGGATGCTACTGTAAGCGGTATGGGACGCGGGGCAGGTAATTGTTATATGGAATCTCTGCTGGCATTCCTTAGAAATCCCAAATACAATCTGGTACCGGTTATGGATTTTGTGGAAAAATACATTAAGGCTGAGAAGGAGAAGGGTAGTGTGTGGGGATATGAGATTCCTTATCTGCTCACCGGTGTGTTGAATTCACATCCTTCTTCTGCGATTAAGTTTATAGGAGACAAGAGAGAAGATTATTCCAGATTCTATCAGGAGCTTTTGGATAATATGGAGTAAAGATATAAGCAGGGCATGTGTCATATGTATGGCACATGCCCTGTGTTTATATAATGAAGTACGAAAAATAATAAGTTAGTTATAATTGGCAAAATAAATGTGCTTTTTCTTGACAGGTCGTATTTATTAAATTACAATTTATGATGCGTTAGTAGGTGGATTGAAGGTAAGGTGTAAATTTTACGTATGGATAAACAGTTACAAAGGAAAATAGTATATATTTTGATGGTTACAGGGCTTGTGTGGCTATATGCTCTGTATGTACCCTGTCTGATGGATTATTATGTCTGTAGACCGGACATGTCATTTTCTTATTTTTTTCAACAAAATCTAAGCAATCCCATTTATGAGTTTGAGTGTGTGTTGTTGGCTTTTGTGGTTGCGTTTTTCTTTTGTCTGACATGGAATGGGGGCGTGAGTATTGCAATCACATCTCTTTTGGTTTTTTTGTTGACACAGGGAAGTTACGTGAAATATATGAACCGCAAAGAAATGCTTCGCCTGGAAGATTTTTTGTTGACTGAGGCTGCAGGGATGGCGGCCGGATATTTGCGTTTTGAGTTTAGTCGATATCTTGTTACATTGGCAGGAGGGCTTTTGGTTATGGTGGCTGCCGGTGCAGGACTTGAGTATGTACGTTCTAAACATCTGTTTCCTCGTAATAATATTAATAAGGAAAAGAATTGGAATATAGAAAATACTTTTGTTGCAATAGCAAGGATTCTTACGGCGGGTTTTGTGTTTTTTGTTATGGTTTTCGGAGCAAAGCGCTTTATGCTTTCCCAACTCATAGAAATGAGGATGGATGCTACGAAACTGGTGGAGGCGGAAGATAACCGTTATGTATTATATCGTTTTGTGAAAAATGACAGATTAGACCCTGCCAGTGCAGAACTGACCAAGCAAAGTTATGAATACTTGTTAGCTCAGGAGGAAGAACAGGAGGAGACGGTAACACGGGTTTATCCCAATGTTATCGTGATTATGAATGAATCCTGGTGGAATACAGGTAATGTGGATTCTGATAAGGTGAAATTTTCAAGGGATCCGATGATTCATTACAAACGACTTCTTAAAAGATGCGTGACAGGTCATTTGACCAGTAATGTATATGGCGGAGGAACCATAAGTTCTGAGGCGGAATTTTTGACAGGTTTAAATACGAAGTATTATGTAACGTCTTCTACCATTTATGAGAAAACCAAGAATCGCAAACTACCTTCGGTGGTGGATTATTATAATGCGTTGGATTATGAGACGGTGGCAATTCATCCTTATTATGGAGATTTCTATAATCGGGAAGAGGTTTATGAGACCATGGGATTTGACGAAGCGATTTTTGAAGAGGATATGGTGAATCGAGAGATTTACACCCGATATATATCGGATGATTCATTGGTAAAGGAAATTATTGCGGAGTATGAGGAACAGGACGAGGAGGCTAATAAGTTTATATGGTCTGTTTCGGTGTCCAATCATCGCAGGACTTTGGCTTATCATATTGATTCGGTGGAGGATTATGAATATCCCATATCGGTGGAGTTTACTGATGAAGCATACACGGATGAGATGGAGAAAGAGGATTATGAAACGCTGGTAAATTATGTCAACGGCATTTACTATGCAGGCAAAGCATACAGTGAGCTGGTAGACTATTTTTCTGAAGTAGATGAACCTGTGATTGTGGTCATGTTCGGTGATCATGTGCCTAATTTTTCTCCGGCAACCAGAGTAGCCATGGGACTGAGTGACGAAGAGGCGGAGAGTTATAACAAAGAGGATATCTCAAGTGGTAACGGTTGGTTTGATCTGTTTAAAGAGGATGTTACAGATGGGGATTGGTCGGAGGAAAACAGTCGGGATATGTCTGTGGTTACAGAGGATGAGTCCTTTGAGGTATTGGAGCGTTTGTATTCGGTGCCGGTTATTATGTGGAAGTCGGATCGTAGCCATGTCGTTCTGTGAGCCAAGGAGTTGCCCTTAACCCTTGTCTTCCTAAGACCGCTTGGCCTCCGACTTGGAGGAAAACAGTCGGGATATGTCTGTGGTTACAGAGGATGAGTCCTTTGAGGTATTGGAGCGTTTGTATTCGGTGCCGGTTATTATGTGG
>JAZQLB010000340.1:0-3311 GCA_045542475.1 Lachnospiraceae bacterium
ACATTGCGGATTTCCTTTGGAAGAAACAAATCTTTTTTGGCAACGATTTCTCCGTCTTTAATAACATTTACCGTAATATTGTGGTCAATTACCGCAAGTATGTCTAAATCCAGTAAATCAATGTCACATTCGACTTTTAAGATGTCTTTTTTGCCCATTTTGTTACTTTTGGCATTTTTGATAATGGCAACACAGCAGTCTAATTTATCGAGACCAAGATGATGATATATCTCCATACTCTTGCCTGCCTGAATATGGTCGAGTACAAAGCCTTCTTTTAATTTGCCTACATTTAACATGGTGGATTCACCTCCAGTAATTTAAGAATAAGTGCCATTCTGACATATACGCCATATTGTGCCTGTTTAAAATATGCAGCTCTTGGGTCCTCATCAACCTCTACTGAGATTTCATTAACTCGTGGGAGTGGATGGAGTACCAGCATATCTTCTTTGGCAAGACTCATTTTATCCTTGGTAAGAATATAATAATCCTTCATTCTTAAATATTCTTCTTCATTAAAGAAACGTTCTCTCTGAACTCGTGTCATATAGAGAATATCAAGCTCCGGCATTACCTCATCAAGGCTTGTTACCTCCCGGTATTCTATGTCGTGAGCGTTAAGAACATCTTCTCTTATATAGTCAGGAATACGAAGTTCCTTTGGTGAAATAAGAACAAATTTCACATCAGAATATCTTACTAATGACTCTATTAAGGAATGGACTGTTCGTCCGAATTTCAAATCTCCACATAAACCAATTGTAAGACCGCCTAAACGTCCCTTAAGTGCTCGAATGGTCATAAGGTCTGTAAGAGTCTGGGTCGGATGCTGGTGTCCGCCGTCACCTGCGTTAATTACAGGAATTGAAGAGTGAAGGGAGGCAACTAAAGGAGCACCTTCCTTAGGATGTCTCATTGCGCAGATATCAGCATAAGAAGAAATGACACGGATAGTGTCAGATACACTTTCACCTTTGGCTGCTGAACTGGAATCTGCTGAAGAAAAACCTAAAATAGAACCACCAAGATTAAGCATGGCAGCTTCGAAGCTGAGACGGGTTCGTGTGCTTGGCTCATAGAAAAGAGTAGCAAGCTTCTTGCCGGTCAGACAGGTAGAATACTTTGCGGGATTAGCTGCAATATCATCTGCAACATCCAGTAGCGCATCAAGCTCCTCTACCGAAAAGTCTAAAGGACTTAGTAAATGTTTCATGTTTACCTCCTATGTGTTGCGTACAGTTTCACGTTCTTACTGTACCCATTTCAAAATATTATACTATTTTTTTGTATACTATGCAATCATTGTATTTAAAAACTTTAGCAACTATAGGTAGCAGAAATTGCATATTAAAAGTGGTAGAAATTAGCATATTTTTATTGCATAATCCAATACATGGCAAGAATGTACATCCAAAATAAATAACAAATTGGTACATAAGTACTGTTTTAATTGGGGTTAGGCTGTGCTAATATAGTAATCGCAATTTATTTTTGGAAATATTTCTTATTAATATGTAAATAAGGAATTTTCTTGCACAGAAAACGGAGGAGAATAATGAGGAAAATGAGAAAATTTTTAGCAGCATTACTTGTTGCTGTAATGACAATGTCGCTTTTATCAGGCTGTAGTAAGTCTAAAACTAAAGAGACAATGTTTACAGTAATGGAAGATGCTGCGGGTATGACAAACTATTCATACGAGATTACAGCTGAGATAGAGTCAACTATTTCAGGTATGGAAGAAGCAGCGATTGTTTTTAAGGGTGAAACAGATGGTGAGAGAACTTCTTTAGGTATTGAGGTTGATTATTTATATTTTTCACTTGATATTGAAGAGCTTCTTATCTTAGACAAGACAGCGATGTATCTTAATGCTGGTGAGGTATTAGCTATTGCAGAGACATATCTTGGCTATGATGTGGCAGATATGATCGGTATGGAGCTTGAGTGGATTGAGCTTCCACTTGCTGAGGGAATGGTTGATACATCAAGCTCTAAGGAATATTCAGATTTAATGCGTTCAGTTCTTGAAACTGCCCTTTCAGAGAATGAAATGGTAAGCAAGGACGGAACACATACAGTAACAATTGAAGAGTTAGAGGATGTAGCAACATTCCTTGAGAATCTTGCTGATGCTCTTGCAGATAACAAGGATAAGATTATTGACCTTACTATGAGTGAGGATTCAAAGGCTACTGAGGCTGTTGCAGAGACTGTAGAGTTATACTATGATGCTATTGTATCAGCTGTTGAGAAGTTTAATGATGAGTATAGTCTTGGTATTACTGATGAGGATATTGAAGATTTAAGATCACAGATGGAAGCTGGCTTGGAAGAGCTTAATGTTGATACGGATGTAGATACAGAGGCTCTTGCAGAGGAGGCTTTTGATGAGATTGACAAGGCACTTGCTGATGCAGTAGAGGCAATTAATGAGTATGAGGATGATGAGATTGAAATCGGATTCGAAATTACTAACTCAATGACAGGCAAGGCAGGTTCAAGAGAGTATACAGTTGAGATGTCAGCAGAGATTAAGGATGCTGAGTCTGATGATGAGGCAATATTAACTCTTAAGTCTGTAATGACAGAGGATGAGGAGCTTGAGGTTTCTGTTCCTAAGAATGTAACAAGCTTTGAAGATCTTATTTATGGCGTATTTAGTTATATGTATAACAGTGGTATGATGCCAGAGGTTATAGATCCTGTTGCACCGGTAGAGCCGGAGTTACCAACAGAGGAAGTAACAACACAGGAGCCAACAACAGAAGAGCCTACAACCGAAGAGGTAGTTATTGTTAAGCCTTCAGAGGAAGAGGGTGTTGTAGACCTTCCTGAAACATACAATAATAAGTATTCAGCAAGAATTTACTATGATACAGATATGATTACTCTTGACTTAGCTTACTCAGATGTTGAGGATGGTCAGGCTTGCTTTAATCTTGCAAGCGATGAGTGGACATATGTATTCATAGGAACATATGATTTTAGTAAAGCAGAAGATTATAAGGATTTCTTAGTTGAGTATTATGGTTCATTATTTACTAATGTTACAGCTAGCGATATTGAAGAAGTTGTAATTAATGGTATGACATTTGATATTTATCAGGTATCATATACTGATTCTGGTTATGATTATGTAGAGGATTGCTTTGTTCTTCAGCTTAACGATGAGTTAATGTTAGCAGGAGAGACCACATGCTTTGATGGTGGAGCAGTATTATCTTTCAATGAGATGCTTGGTTATATCATGGAAGAGGTTGAGGTTGTAGCTTACGATGGTTCTACTGTTGAGATTGAGACCGAGA
>JAZQLB010000341.1:0-2915 GCA_045542475.1 Lachnospiraceae bacterium
CAATGATGCTTAATTCGGCATCAGATGGTAAGGCATGGGTGGAGCATGATGTACATATTAAACAGATACTTAAGCGTAATGAGCCTACACCAGCAGGTTCTAAGGCTTTATGGGACTATGCATATGAGAATTTTCTTGTGCCAAATATTAGGTCAGGACGAATTAAAAACGACTAATTTTTATATAAATATAATTTCCTACTTGTAATATTGAACATTTTAGATTATTATAGTCATTGCAGAGTTGAAAATACTTAAATAAATTTAACTATATTTTTTTAAGTAACATATTAAAGAAAGGCTGGATGCGAATTGCATCCTGGGATTTTATTACTATGTACAAAGACTTATTAAGTAAAAAGGTTCAGGAGGTAAGCGGCGGTCCTAAGGCAGAGCCTCTTGCTAAGAGAACATGTCCAAAGTGTAAGACACAGATTCCAAACGAGGATTTAAAGAAGACATTATCAGTTTGCCCGGAGTGTGGCTCATATCTCAGATTACATGTAAAGAGAAGAATTCATCTTGTAGCAGATATTCGTTCCTTTAAGGAATGGGACAGCGATTTCTTAATTGCTAACCCACTTAATTTTGAAGGCTATGAAGAGAAGATTATGAATCTTAATTCTTCTTGCAATTTAAAGGAAGCCGTTATTACCGGTGAATGTCGTATTGATGGAGTACATACAGCTATCGCAGTAATGGATAGCAGATTTATGATGGCAAGTATGGGTCATGTTGTTGGTGAGAAGATTACTAAGGCTGTTGAAAGAGCTACAGCCATGAAGCTTCCTATTATCATTTTCTGCTGCTCAGGTGGTGCGAGAATGCAGGAAGGTATCATTTCATTAATGCAGATGGCTAAGACATCAGCAGCTATTAAGAAGCACAGTGATGCAGGCTTATTATATGTAAGCGTGTTAACTGAGCCTACAACAGGTGGTGTAACAGCCAGCTTTGCTATGCTTGGTGATATTATCCTTGCTGAGCCGGGCGCATTAATCGGTTTTGCAGGTCCTAGAGTTATTGAACAGACAATTGGGGAGAAGCTTCCAGAGGGCTTCCAGAGAGCTGAGTTCCAGGTTGAGCACGGCTTTGTTGATGCTATTGTAAGACGAGAGGAGTTAAAGTCAACACTTGCTTCTATCTTAAAGATGCATAAGAACGATAAGACTAACAGTATTGTTAAGAATGTTAAGTCTATGTTCAAGTCAGCTAATACAGGTAACTCAAAGGTTGGCAGCTCACTCACAGCAGCAGAGCGTGTTAAGATTGCCCGTATGAAGGAGAGACCAACAGGTCTTGACTATATTAATAAGTTATTTACTAACTTTATCGAGTTTCACGGTGACAGATATTATAAGGATGATGGTGCTATCGTAGGCGGTATTGCATACTTCCACGGTCAGCCGGTTACTGTTATCTGCCAGCAGAAGGGTAAGGTATCCTTAGAGGAGAATATTAAGCGTAATTTTGGTATGCCATCACCTGACGGATACCGTAAGGCTCTTCGTCTTATGAAGCAGGCTGAGAAGTTTAACAGACCAATCATTTGTCTTATTGATACATCAGGTGCTTATCCGGGTAAGGAAGCAGAAGAGCGTGGACAGGGTGAGGCTATTGCTAAGAATCTCTTTGAGATGTCAGGTCTTAAGACACCTATACTTTCTATCGTTATCGGCGAAGGCGGAAGCGGTGGAGCTTTAGCTATGGGTGTTGGTGATGAGGTATGGATGCTTGAGAACTCAATCTACTCAATCCTTTCACCAGAGGGCTTTGCTTCAATTCTTTGGAAGGATGGCTCAAGAGCTGATGAGGCAGCTAATGTAATGAAGATTACAGCTAAGGATTTATATGACCTTAATGTAATCGAGAGAATTATCACAGAGTCATCTCCAGTAACAACAGGCGATATGGAAGAGGTTTGCGACCAGTTAGATGAGGGTATTGCTTATTTCTTAGATAAATATGTTGGTGTTAATACTAAGAAGCTGGTTGAGGACAGATATAAGAGATATCGTAAATTCTAATTTTCATGGTTTTAAAGAGAGCTTTTTATAGGCTCTCTTTTTGTTATTCCGGACGAAACAGCTGTTAAAGCGGTGTCTGGATAATGAAAAAGTTTAGGTTATAAAATATAAAACTAAAAATTCAAATACACATAAAATATAGAAAATACTTGATAATAGTAATGCTCCGTGCTATACTGAAAATGTTTTTATTATAAATGCGTTTATAGTATTAGTAAAGGAGATTGTAAGTATGCCAAGTGCGCCTAAGATTCAAAAGGCTGATATTATTGAGACTGCTTTCAACATACTGATTAATGAAGGGTATGGAGAGGTTAATATTAAGAATGTGGCGAAGAGGTTGAATTGTTCGACACAGCCTATTTCATGGCAGTTTGGAAATATGGATAATTTCAGGAATGCTTTACTGGAATATTGTATAGCTTATGTGAAAAAAGGCTTTGTTATTAAGCCTGATAAGATAGACAATATTATTGATGGTATTGCGGAACGATATATTGATTTGGCACTTGATACCCCTAATTTATATAAATATTTATATATGGGTGGTTATGCAGGTGAGAAGATGCGTTCAATTGCAGAGGGGATGCGATATGAACAATCCAATGAGATTATTGATATGCTTAAGGTCGAATATCCTATTTCTAATCAGGCAGCATGGGAATATCTGGAGAATTTTGAGTTTTATGTACATGGTTTGGCATCTTATGTATCAACAGGCTTTGCATCTATATCAAAGCAAGAGGCAATGAAAAAGATAAGAAGCATTAATACAGCGTTAATAACAGATTGTACATCTTCAAATTAATATTACATACGCAATTGAGGAGAGTATTTTTATATGAAAACGAGATATAGGATAGAGCAGCTAATTTGCTGGTCTATCCTA
>JAZQLB010000342.1:0-1987 GCA_045542475.1 Lachnospiraceae bacterium
GAATGTATCCTTTTCTTATAATGGTGTGAAAAATAATTTAACAGATATAAGCTTTAAGCTTGAGCGTGGCAAAAGTATTGGAATAATTGGTGCCACAGGTGCAGGAAAATCAACGATTATAAGACTTTTAATGCGCTTATATGACATCGAAGAGGGCGAGATTCTTATTAATGGCATTAATATTAAAGAAATTGATAAGAGCATCCTTAGAAAGATGTTCGGAGTGGTATTCCAGAATGACACTATTTTTGAGGACACAGTATATGAGAATATAAGTCTTGGGCGTGATATTCCTATTGATGTAGTGGATAAGGCAGCAGAGTATGCCAATATTAAGGAGCATATTAATAATATGCCTGATGGATATGAATCTGCTGTTGCAATCAGAGGAGCCAACTTAAGCGGCGGTCAGAAGCAGAGAGTGCTTATTGCCAGGGCGTTAGCGGGCAATCCACAGGTTCTTATTTTAGATGACTCATCAAGTGCCCTTGATTATAAGACAGACTCACAGGTAAGACGTGCAATTAATGAAAATTATAAAAACACAACCTCTGTGGTTATAGCCCAGAGAGTCAGCGCAGTAAGAAATCTTGACCAGATTATCGTTCTTGATAATGGTCACATTATTGGTCATGGAACACATGACGAGCTTATTGAAAGCTGTGAAATCTATAGAGAGATAAGCGAGTCGCAGATGGGTGGTGATATGGATGCCTAAGAAAAGTAAAAAACACACGGTATTAAGACTTGGAAAATACCTCTGGCAGTTTAAATGGCTGCTTTTGGTGGCAATATTATTAACCATCGGAAGTAATCTGTTGTCTTTGCTTGGACCTAAGTTCTCAGGACTTGCAATATCAGGCATTGAGGATGGTGTGGGTAATGTGGATTTTGATAAGGTGTTCCATTATGCCACACTTATGCTGTTGTCATTTGTGGCATCAGCGATTATGAGCTATATTTTATCAGTGCTTATGATTAATATCAGTCAGAAGGTTATTTATAAAATGAGGGAGGATGTGTTTAACAGCTTATCCCGCCTTCCGGTATCATACTTTGATACACATCAGGCAGGAGATATAATCAGCCATATTTCGTATGATATTGATACGATTAATACATCGCTTTCATCGGATTTAGTACAGATATGTACTAGTATAATTACGGTGACAGGCTCGTTTATAATGATGGTAACTATTTCACCGGTGTTAGTATTGGTGTTCTTATTTACAATACCACTTTCTATAATGCTTACAAAATACATGACCGGTAAGACCAGACCTCTTTTCAGGGCACGTTCAGCAGCGCTTGGAAGAATGAACGGCTTTGTAGAGGAAATGATAAGCGGTCAGAGAACAATTAAGGCATATAATCAGGAGGACAGAACCGTTGAGAAATTCGATGTAAAGAATGAAGAAGCGGTGCTTGCATACTATAAGGCTGAGTATTACGGAAGTATGGTAGGTCCAAGCGTTAACTTTATTAATAACCTGTCTTTATCGCTTATAACCGTATTCGGTGCATTAGTGTATGTGGCAGGAAAAATATCACTTGGAGATATTTCATCCTTTGTATTATACTCAAGAAAATTCTCAGGTCCGATTAATGAGGCCGCTAATATAATAAGTGAATTTCAGTCAGCCATAGCTGCTGCGGAGAGAGTATTTAAGGTGATTGACGAAACTCCGGAGAAACCGGATGATGAAAATGCAATGGAGCTTACAGGAATCAGAGGCGATGTACGACTTGAAAACGTAACCTTCGGATATACAGCGGATAAAACAATCCTTAAAAACATCAACATCAAAGCTGATGCCGGAAAAATGATAGCAGTAGTAGGTCCAACAGGCTCAGGCAAGACCACCATAATTAATCTGCTTATGCGTTTCTATGATGCAAATGATGGTCATATCTATGTGGATAATAACGATATAACCAAGGTTACACGTGACAGTCTCAGAAAATCCTATGCCATGGTATTACAGGA
>JAZQLB010000343.1:0-13273 GCA_045542475.1 Lachnospiraceae bacterium
GTTTTGTGTGTTAGACTTCATTATAGATACCTCTCTGTTCAATAAGATTTTTACCAACCGCCAAGTCAGTAGTCTTATTGTACTCTGAGGTATTTTTAATTTTCAATGTCCACTATTTAAACTATACAGGAAGCTCCTAAAATAAAAAAATGCCGGACGAGGTGACAGGCATTTCAGCCTGTAGCCTTATCCGGCATTACATTTCTATCGAATGCTTTGCCCTCCGAGCCAGCAAAGCTGATTATAGTATGGATTCTGGAAAATTTCAATCCCTATTTATTTAATTATTTCTAGACTAATTGACAGAAAGTAATATTTTATATAATATCTAATTAGAAAACTAATTAGAAAACTGTGCAGTGATAAAATGACACAAAAATATAAAAGAAGAAAGGACGCTGACCATGTACCAATTAACAACAGAAACAATTAAAATTCCCCATCACAACAGAACTGTCAATGGTGTGCTGTATGCACCGGACACGACCGATAAATATCCCATTATAATATTCAGCCATGGTTACAACGGCAGTAAAAAAGATTTTGAGCTGTCAGCAAAATACTTGGCACAGAACGGTGTAGGTTCACTATGCTATGATTTTTGCGGAGGTTCTACAAAGGATGAAAGCGGCATTCCGACTACCAGCATGACTATATTTACTGAGAAGCAGGATTTGGAGGCAGTTATAGATAGGGTGAAAAAGCTTGATGCAGTGGACAAGGAGAATATATTTGTTTTCGGAGGAAGTCAGGGAGGACTTGTTACGGCGCTTACGGTAGATTCCATGTCTGATGAAATAAAGGGTATGATGTTGCTATATCCGGCCTTTTGTATAGCTGATGATTGGAACGAGCGCTTTAAGCGGCTTGAGGATATTCCTGACGAGGTGGAGTTATGGGGAATGAAGATGGGAAGAGTATTCTTTGAAAGTATACATGGATATGATGTGTTTGAGCATGTGGGAGAATATAAGCATAATGTGCTGGTAATGCATGGAGATAAGGATCCGATAGTTGCAATAGGCTATAGTGAAAGAATATGCAAAATATATGAGAAGGTAAGGCTTGAGGTCTTTGAGGGAGAGGGGCATGGCTTTTCGCCTGAAGCAGATAAACGAATGAGGGAAATGGTTCTTGATTTTGTCATGGCAAATATGTAGAGAAAGGAATTGATATAATGACAGATAAAATTTTTCTGGCATTGTTAGAAGCACAAGGTGCGCATGGGGATTTAAGCAGGCAGGGTTTTCAAAGGCTGAATTTGTCAGAGGGTCAGCCCAAAATTCTGTACATACTGCTACGTATAGAGGGCTGTGTACAAAAGGAGCTTGCAGATATTGCCAAGGTTCGTCCTTCAACGATGACGGTTCTTTTAGACCGTATGGAAAAACAGGGGTATATTAAAAGAGAAGAAACCAAGGTATCAGGTGGAAAAAGAGCATACAAGGTATATCTGACAGAGGAAGGCAGAGTGCTTGCAAATCAGGTAGAGGAGCTTATAGAGGAGCTGGAAGAGCAAAGTTTTAAAGGCTTTTCTAAAGAAGAAAGAGAGGTTCTTCTTAGTATGTTAGACAGAGTCACAAGGAATCTGATTAAATATATACATAATAGAAAGGGCAGTAATGGAGAAGGTAAGAATAAAATTAGATAACATCAGTAAAAGTTACTATTCAGAGACTGCCGTTACTCAGGCGTTAAGGAAAATTAATTTGTCCTTTTCGGTAGGAGAATTCGTAGCAATTACGGGTGAGAGCGGTAGTGGTAAATCAACACTTCTTAATATCATTGGTGGTATGGATACTTTTGATGATGGAGAGATGTATATCGATGGCGAGCCGACCTTCCAGTACGATGATAATGATTGGGAGGAATACAGGAGAAGCAAGATAGGCTACGTATTTCAGGATTACAGCCTGATTGGCAATTATACGGTGCTTGACAATATGTTAAGTGCACTGCTTATTATGGGCTATGATAAGGCAGGAGCAAGGGAGATTGCACTTGATTATCTTAAGCAGGTTGGCTTAGAGGGTTACGAGAACCATAAGGCGAGAGAGCTTTCAAGCGGTCAGAAGCAGAGACTTTCAATAGCAAGAGCTTTGGCTAAGAATACGGGAATTATCGTTGCGGATGAGCCTACGGGCAATCTGGACAGCGAGACCGGTAATCAGATTATCAAGCTCTTAAAGGAGCTTTCAAAAAACAGGCTGGTAATTATGGTTACGCATAATTATGACCAGACGGAAAAGTATGTTACAAGAAAAATAAGAATCCATGACGGCGAGGTTATATCAGATGTGGCTGTTAATGCAAATGAGCCATGTGAGGAAAAGGAGACTGCCGTTGTTAAAAAGAATGAAAAGGGAGGGCTTGGCTGGCAGTGTAAGCTTGCGCTTTACTTTGCAGGCAGGAATGTAAGGACACTTCCTGGGAGAACCCTGCTGTTTACCATTTTTCTGCTTGCCATAAGCCTTGTATCCTTTGTGTTTATCGGTGAGCTGTATATGAATGCGGATGATATATTTACTAAGTCATATTCGCAGAAGGGCTTTTATCATGAGGATGAAACCAGACTTGTTGTAAAAAAAGCTGACGGCAGTGCCATTACACAGGAGGATGTGGCAAAAATGGCAGCCGTTAAGAATGTAGTGACTGTGGATTCCTGTGACTTTGCAAATGATATTAATTTCTACATAAAAGAGGACAGGGATTATGAATATCTCTATGGAAGATGGAGAAGAGGTCAGGACAGGGAGCCGTCTAAGACCGTATCCTTTCTTAATGAAGAGCATTTTGTGATGTCAACGGACTGCATTAGTGAGAGTGATTTGGCAGCAGGAAGAATGCCACAGAGCAGAACTGAGATAGTAATGTATTCAGCGGATGAGTCGATTATCGGTACGGATATTCTTTGCTATTTTACTGCGGCAAATATATGGGATACCAATGAGTACTATCAGACTAATCTGACTGTGGTTGGTCTTTTGAAGGAAGAGACGGAGCAGGTGTATTTTACAAGGGAAATGTGTCAGATGCTTTCAATGGACATGGATTCCGGTGTGTACAGACTATATTATGCTTATAATTTCTCTAAGGGAGATTACGAGCAGAAGCCTCGAGTTGTTCCGATTATCAGCGATGACCTGACGGGAAATGAGGTCAGAATATCTAAGAAATTTGATAATCCGGTACAGGGAGAGGTTTTGTTCCGTTTTCAGGATTGGAATGAAAATGGAGAGCTTTCTGAGGAGTATGTAGAACAGAATGTGAATGTCCTAAGAGAAACTCATGAGTCCACAAGCGATTTCTTAGAGGTCAGTGAGGAATTTTACTACACCTATTATAACAAGGACAGCTATCAGGCATCGGTATATATAACCAGTTATGCCAAGACAGTGCAGGTTATAGAGGCTCTTCATAAGCTTGGATATGAGGCAATGAGTACATATCAGGTAAGTGCTACAGATTATATTGAACCGCTGGTGTATGAAAGACTTACTATTATTGGAATATCAGCAGGCGGACTGCTTGCACTTTTACTGGCACAGGTGCTTATTTTAAGGTCTCTTATGAAGATTAAAATTAAGGATTACTTTGTGCTGAAATTCATCGGTATGAAGATGCAGGTAATTAAGAAGATAAGCTATTTTGAGATATACATATACTGTGGTATTGCAGTAGCCTTAACCATACTGATAATGTGGGGACTGCGACTTGCAGGGGTAGGCATTATATGTGATATGATGTGGTATTACGAGATAGGAGAATATCTGGTATTTTCACTGTATAATTTTGTGCTTGCCACACTTACTGTTGCTTCCTTTAACCATTTACTGAAAGGAAGGTTGAACGCATGATAAAGATAAGTAACCTTCACAAATATTATAATAAAGGCAAGAAAAACGAAGACCATGTATTAGACGATATTAATCTTGAGCTTGGCAATACCGGGCTTGTATGTCTCCTTGGAGAGAGCGGCTCGGGAAAAACCACTCTTCTTAATATCCTTGGCGGACTGGATACCTTTTCCGGCGGTCAGATTGATATTGACGGAGCTATTCTTACAAAGTACGAGCCAAAGCAGATGGAGAATATAAGAAATGACCATTTCGATTATATTTTTCAGAATTATTATCTGTTGTCGGATTATTCGGTGGCGTATAATGTCAAGCTTGCTCTTAACCGTTTCGATTTAACGGAGGAGGAAAAGGATGCACGTGTTGACTATGTCCTTAATATGTTAGGTATCGGCAAGTATAAAAAGAAGCTGGTGTCAAAGCTGTCAGGCGGTCAGCAGCAGAGAGTATCAATAGCAAGGGCACTTGTTAAGGCTCCGGACATAATTCTTGCAGACGAGCCTACGGGCAATCTTGATGAGGAAAATACTATCAGAACCATGAGTATTCTAAAGACCATTTCAAAGGATTGTCTTGTGGTTTTAGTTACTCATGAGAGAAGAATAGCCAGATTTTTCGCTGACAGAATCATTGAAATACGTGACGGTAAGATTATAAAGGATGAGAAAAATAATCCATCCTCAAGCTATGAGCGAAGCGATGATGCTAATATATATCTTAAGGAAATGGACTGCGAGACTCTTGAGAGTGATTTTGCAAGCTTTAAGGTGTATAGCGGTAAGGGACAGAAGGATACAAACAGGAAGCTTGAATTAAGCTTTGCATGGCGTGACGGCAAGCTCTATATCCGGAATAATATGAATTGTGATGTATTCCTTGAAGGCGTAGAAAATGGTATACAGATGCTTGATAAGGAACGTCCTAAGCTTGATATGGAGGAGGTTGAAAAGCTATCCTACGACCTTCCAAAGCCAAAAAGTAAGGGCAAATCAAATCTTGCGGCTAAGGAAATCTGGCGTATGGCACTTGAAAATATTGTACTTATGGGTAAAAAGCAGGCATTTGTTATTGCCATGCTTATAGTTACGGCAGTGCTTTTATCCATAACCGTGGCTGAATTTGTAAGTACCATATCCATTGATGAGGAGTCCATAGTGGCTACGGATTCACACTACATTAAGCTTGATTTTGCCAAGGTATCATCCATGCGTGAGCAGCAGGACCAGCTAAAGATACTTGAGTTTGCATGGGAGCATTTTGCGGATAATCCATATGGTGATGTATTTGCGGTGCCCAATATTAATATATATCTGATGGGACAGGGCTATGCACAGATGTCTAATCTGCTTCAGCGACTTACCAATTTCTCATATGCTTCCTATGAGCATATTTCGGAGGCGGATTTGATATACGGACGTATGCCGCAGAAGCGCACGGAGATAGTGCTGGATGTACGCATTATTGAAAATCTTATGCAGTCCCATGGGGTAGTGTCATCACTGTATGACAGCGTGGAGTCATATATCGGAGCTAAGCTTACCGCTGCTACGGTGGACGAGGAAATGGAGATAGTAGGAATCTGTGATACGGAGCAGCCTAATATATACTGCTCTCAGAACCTGTTACTTGCTTTTAATACAAGAGGCTACAAACTTGCAGACGTGGATGAGCTTAAGGCAGAGGAGCCGGGAGTATATGATAATATTACTCTTGCGGCGGATGAAATGCTTATGCGAGAGGGTCTATATAATGCCTATGGCATTAATGGAGGCGAATATTATATATATATCGGGGATGATGAAAAGCACCAGTATAAGGTGGTTGGAAGTATTCCTGACAGTATTGGTGTGGATTATGTTTTATCCAAAGAGGGCTGTATAAATGTCCGTGACATAGTTATCTATGATACTAAATATTGTATGCTGTATACCAATGACATGGAGGCGGCAATCAGCTATTTTGAGAACGTGGCAGGAGGGTATCTAAGCTCCTTTAATTTGCAGATAACTGTTCCATATGAGCAGGAAATCGCAGCTTATAAGGAGGCCCACACTATTAATCTTGGAACTAAAAATATGATTGCAATAGTCAGCGTGTTTATTTCGTTATTACTAGTATACTTTACGGTTAAATCAAATGCTGTATCAAGAAGCGAGGAGCTTACTGTATACCGTTTAATTGGTATATCAAGAAGCAGTATACTAAAGGCATATGTACTAGAAATGATATTAATGACCTGTTATACCTCTCTTCCTGCAGTTTTAATAACAAGTGGTGTTATTAAATTCATAAGCTCCATACCATACCTTGGAATAGCCATGCTGTTCCCTTGGTGGTCCGTGCTTGCACTGCTTGCAGCTATATTCTTAGCCCACAGTATAATAAGTATTGTGACGGTGTACGGAATTATATCTAAGCCGCCGGCAATGTTGGCGATAAAGGAATAATGAAAATTGCCATATGTTGCAAGTTGTTTACATTTTTCAATTTATTTGATAAAATTATTTTACACAAGAAACGAAAGGAGACACTTCTTTATGCTTGAAAAACTTTTTAAGTTGAAGGCAAACAACACAACAGTCAAGGTTGAGATTATCGGTGGTATTACTACATTTATGACAATGGCGTATATTATTGCTCTTAATCCTAATCTTCTGACTAATTTTGCAGTAGGTACTTCATTATGGAATGCAGTATTTATGGCAACAGTTCTTTCTGCGGGTATTGGTACACTTCTTATGGCATTCCTTGCTAATAAGCCATTTGCACTTGCACCGGGAATGGGACTTAATAATTATTTTGCAACAGTAGTTGCGTCAATTGCGGCGGCAGGAGCCATGACCTATGAGGAGGGCTTTGCATCAGGTCTTGCTATTATTCTTTTCTCAGGAATATTATTTACCATTCTTACATTATTTAAGATAAGAGAAAAGATTGTAGATGCCATTCCAAGAGCAGTGCGTCTTGGCATTCCGGCGGGTATCGGTCTTATGCTTGTAAATATTGGTCTTACAACTAATGCCGGAGTATATGATGCTAATGGTAATGCATACTATATGCTTACTAACTTCTTCTCAGCAGGTCCAAGCGCTACCTTGGCGGCTATGGGACAGGATTCATATAATGTAATGGTGCTCTATGTAATTACCTTCTTTATCGGTTTATTTACCATTGCGGTATTAAGCCATAAAAAGGTTAACGGCTCAGTTCTTATCGGTATGGTTGCGGCAGCAGTTGTATACTGGATTGGAAGCTTTATATTAGGCTCTAACCCATTTGCTTCTCTTGAGGGAGCTAACTGGATTCCTCCATTTAAGGATATGTTTGATATGACCTTCTTTAAGTTTGATTTTAAGGGTCTTTTCAGCATCGGAGTGTTCTCTGCTATTATGACAATTATTACCTTCTGTATGGTTGATATGTTTGATACCATCGGAACCTTATATGGAACAGCCAAGAAAGCTAATATGCTTGATAAGGATGATAAGTTCCCAGAGATGAACAAGGCAATGCTTTCTGACTCTATTGCAACCTGTGTTGGTGCTGCAACAGGTACAAGCACAGTTACTACATTTATTGAGTCGGCATCAGGTGTTGAGGCTGGTGCAAGAACAGGACTTGCTTCTGTGGTAACAGGAATTTTATTCCTTGCTTGTATGTTCATTTCACCGCTTGCAGCTCTTATTCCTGCACCTGCTACAAGTGCGGCACTTGTATATGTTGGTGTGCTTATGATGGGCTCGCTTAAGGATGTGGATTACACAGATGTGGCACAGACTGTTTCGATCGTTCTTGCGCTTATCTTTATGATGGGTACAAGCGGAATTGGTAATGGAATAGGAATCGGTCTTATTTCTTACTCAGTGATTAAGGCTCTTACAGGTAAGGCTAAGGAGGTATCAGTACTTACTTATGTGCTTTCAGTACTCTTTATCTGCAAATTCTTTATTACCTTCTAAGGCTGACAAGAATTTGACAAAATCAGATTTTTAAAATGGTAAAAAAGACCCCATAAAGCGTGAAAAATTACGTTTTATGGGGCTTTTTGTATGTAAAAGGACCCTGATAGATGGTGTAACTTTGTCTAATATTTATCTTTTATTGACTTTGAGTTTGGGAAAAATTATCATATAAATAATAATTTAGCGTATTGCTGTAATACAGCAGGAAAAGAGGAGATATGAGCAGACTTAAAATAGCAACCGAAAATGTTGCAGGCCAGACCATAGAGAGCTTATATAAGGATCTTGAGCGTATGATTATTGCCAGTCCTCCGGGAATATGTCCCGTTGATTTGGCACTTAATTTCTTACGTTTATGCCATGCACAGACCTGTGGTAAGTGTGTCCCATGTCGTGTTGGACTTGGACAGTTAGCTAATCTTATAGAGGATGTTCTTGATGGAAAGGGAACCATGGAATCACTTGATACTATTGAGAAGCTGGCTGATGATATATGTAATTCAGCTGACTGTGCTATCGGCTACGAGGCGGCTGGCATGGTAGTAAGAGGACTTAAGGGCTTTAAGGAGGACTTTATTGCCCATATTCAGACAGGAAAGTGTACATATCATATTACACAGCCTGTACCATGTGTGGCATTGTGCCCTGCGGGTGTAGATATTCCGGGATACGTTGCTTTGGTTGGTGAGGGCAGATATGCAGATGCAGTAAGACTTATCCGTAAGGATAACCCATTCCCAACAGCCTGTGCACTTATCTGTGAGCATCCTTGTGAGGCAAGATGCCGCCGTAATATGATTGACAGCCCTATTAATATTCGTGGACTTAAGAGATTTGCAGTAGATAATGCAGGTGTGGTTCCTGTACCTGAGTGCGGTGAGGCTACAGGCAAGAAGGTAGCTATCGTAGGAGGCGGTCCGGGCGGACTTTCTGCTGCATACTTCTTATCACTTATGGGGCATAAGTGTGTTGTATACGAGATGAAGCCACAGCTTGGCGGTATGCTCCGCTACGGTATTCCAAGCTACAGATTCCCTAGAGAAAGACTTCAGGAGGATATTGATGCTATTCTCTCAACTGGAATTGAGGTTAAATATAACACTAAGATAGGTCAGGATATCACCATTAAGGAGCTTCGTGAGGAGTATGATGCAGTATATATTGCCATCGGTGCCCATAATGATAAAAAGGTAGGAATCGAAGGAGAGGACAGCATAGGCGTAATGTCGGCTGTGGAGCTTCTTAATGATATTGGTCATGAGAACATGCCTGACTTTACAGGTAAGAGGGTAGTAGTTATCGGTGGCGGTAATGTTGCCATGGACTGTGTACGTTCATCTGTAAGACTTGGTGCGGAAAAGTCAATTATTGCCTACAGAAGACGTAAGGTGGATATGACTGCACTGGCAGAGGAAGTTGATGGTGCACTTGAGGAGGGCTGTGAATTACATGAGCTTTGTGCACCTGTAAGAATAGAGGCTGACGAAGAGGGCAAGGTTGTTGCACTCTGGGTTAAGCCACAGATTATCGGAAGAATTGATGCATGGGGAAGAGCTCGTGTTGCAGATTCCTCTAAGCCTGAGGTCAGAATACCTTGTGATGTGGTGGTGGTTGCCATTGGTCAGGGTATTGAGACAAGACATTTCGAAGAGGCAGGTGTGCCGGTTAAGCGTGGTAATATTATGGCTATGGCAGATAGTGAAATCTCAGATCTTCCGGGCGTATTTGCAGGTGGTGACTGTGTAACCGGTCCTGCTACAGTAATTCGTGCAATTGCGGCAGGTAAAGTTGCAGCAGCTAATATTGATGAATATTTAGGTTATCACCACCTTATCAGCGTGGATGTGGATATTCCTGCGGCAAGCCTTGATGACAGACCTGCATGTGGTCGTGTTAATCTGTCGGAGATGGAGGCAAGCGAGCGTAAGTGCTCATTTGAACCATTTGAGTGCGGAATGTCTAAGGAGGAGGCATGTCAGGAGGCATCAAGATGTCTTAGATGTGACCACTTTGGATACGGTAAATTTAAAGGAGGCAGAGCGGCTATATGGTAAATCTTACAATTAATAACAGACGTGTATCTGTTCCTGAAAATACAACAATTATGAATGCGGCGGCAAGCATAGGAATTAATATTCCTCACCTGTGTTTCCTTAAGGATATCAATGAGATTGCAGCCTGTCGTGTATGTATAGTAGAGCTTAAGGGCAAGGATAAATTAATCACAGCCTGTAACAATGTGGTAGAAGAGGGCATGGAGATTCTTACTAACTCACCTAAGGTGAGAGCGGTAAGAAAGACCAATGTACAGCTTATTCTTTCGCAGCATGACTGCCGTTGTGCTACCTGCGTAAGAAGCGGTAACTGTCCATTACAGAAGTTATCTAACGACCTTGGTATTATCGATGTGCCTTTTACAGTGCAGCCTGAGAAAACTGCATGGAATATGGAGTTCCCGTTAATCAGGGATAACTCAAAATGTATTAAATGTATGCGCTGTATCCAGATATGTGATAAGGTACAGGGACTTAGTGTATGGGATGTTGTAAATACAGGAAGCCGTACAACAGTTAATGTTGCCGGTAATAAGCAGATTGAGGATGCGGACTGTGCTATCTGTGGTCAGTGTATCACTCATTGTCCTGTAGGTGCGTTAAGAGAAAGAGACGATACAGCTAAGGTATTTGCAGCTTTAAATGACCCTAATGTAGTAACAGTTGTTCAGGTTGCACCATCAATCCGTGCAGCATGGGGAGAGAAGCTTGGTATGACACCGGAGCAGGCAAGTGAGAAGAGACTTGCAGCTACACTTAAGCATATGGGCTTTGATTATGTATTTGATACCAACTTTACTGCGGACCTTACCATTATGGAGGAGGGCTCGGAGTTCATTGAGAAATTAAAGAGACGTAACCTTAATAAGTTCCCGATGTTCACTTCATGTTGTCCGGGCTGGGTACGTTTTGTTAAGTCACAGTATCCTGAGTTTATTGACCATTTATCTACTGCGAAATCACCACAGCAGATGTTTGGTGCTATAACTAAAACATATTTTGCAAAGAAGATGGATATTGACCCATCAAGAATATGTTCAATATCTATTATGCCATGTGTATCTAAGAAGGCGGAGGCAGATCTTCCACAGATGGCATCAACAGAGGCAGGTAAGGATGTGGATATTGTTCTTACAACAAGAGAATTAGTAAGAATGATTAAGGCGGAGATGATTCAGCCACAGGCACTTGCAGAGGAGGAGTTTGACTCACCTCTTGGAGAGTACACCGGTGCGGGAGTAATCTTTGGCGCAACAGGTGGTGTTATGGAGGCGGCACTTAGAAGTGCTTACTATCTTGTAACAGGTAATAATCCTGACCCTGATGCTTTTGCAAAGGTAAGAGGTCTTGGAGATGGACCTTGGAAGGAAGCAACCTTTGATGTGGCAGGAATTGAGGTTAAGACTGCTACAGTTCATGGTCTTGGTAATACCAGACTGCTTCTTGAGGCAATTAAGCGTGGCGATGTGGCATATGACTTCGTTGAGGTTATGGCATGTCCTGGTGGTTGTGTAGGCGGTGGTGGTCAGCCTATTACTGACGGTGTGGAGCTTGCCGCGGAGAGAGCAAAGATTCTCTACAGTCTTGATAAGAATAAGGGAATACGTTTCAGCCATATGAACCCTGAGGTTCTAAAGATTTATAAGGAATTCTTCGGAAAGCCATTATCACCTGAATCACATCATTTATTACATACGGATCACAGATACAGGGCGGTTGACCAGTTGGAGTTCTAATATCGGATATGGACTTGTTCTGTTTAGGGGAGAATGCAGAACAATAGTCAGAGCGGAGTAAACATATATATTTAAGGAAAAGGCATTGTGCGGCTGTACTTATTACAGCTTGTACAATGTCTTTTCTGTTATGCACAAATATACTGTAAAAATTAGAGTTAAATTGTGTAAAATATGTAGAAATGGGAATAGGGTACCAGAAAACTTTTGTATGATGGTACTAAAATAGTAACCAAAAAAACGGCACAAATTTGCTATTTTCCACAAATTTAGATATAATTTTTTTATAAAAAATACGGAGGTATTTAACGTGAATAAGAAAACTTTAATGAAAGGAATATCATTTTTGCTGGCATTTGTGATGATGTTGTCAATTGCAGTACCGGCAGATTTGATGGGAGTTAAGGAGGTTAAGGCGGCTGAGGCTGTGACAGGTGTAGTAGCATATTTGGACGGAGCAGAAATAGCATCAGCAACCGGCGATGAATTTACAGGTGCAGGAACATATAAGTATGAAATGAGTTATATAGGAAATGTATCATATGTAATGTGGACAGCACCAGGGGCGGCAGCAGATAAGGATAAGTACGACATCAGTATAAGTGCAAATGCATCATCGGGAGGAACAGTAACAACAGAGGATAAGAGCACAGATAGCGATATAGTACTGCAATATACAGAAGATCCGGGTGGATACTATTATCTTGGTTATGCTGGAGGAACATTAACCATAACAGTTACAGTAACAGAAAAATCTAGTACAGAAGATTCAAGTCAAGAAAATCCAAGCGAAGAAGCAAATCCAGAGGGGGATAATAATCTTCCGAATATTGTTATTAATGCATGGGATGACTCCGTAGGAGATACTGTAGAGGCTTTAACTGTAACTGGTAGCGAATACACTGGAGTTGGAACTTATACATATACTTTTAGTGGATATAATGGACATATTAATAGTATGTCATGGAAAGTTCCGGGAAAGACAATTGATCTTACAACATATGATTTGAGTATTTCTGTTTCAGTAAGCGAAACAGAAATAACCAATATAAATAATAATAGTACAGCAACAGATACGAATATATTCTTTACAAATGCAGATTGGTATATAAAATATGTTTCAGGTGAAGAGGTTGTTGTGACTATTACGATTTCAGAGAAGAGTAGTGGTGAAGGCGCAACTACAGAACCGGAAGTTGATACAACCAATCTTTCATATATCACAGTTAATTGCTGGGATGAAGGTGCACAGAGTAATCTTCCGGTAAAGACAGTATATGGAGAGGAGTATAGCGGACCGGGAACATATACATATACATTTAGCGGATATTCAGGTAGTATTAATAATATGACCTGGATTGCACCGGGAGCAATAATTGATTACGACTCATGTCAGGTGGATATCGAGGTATCAATAGCAGATGTTGAGATAACCAGAATTACGGATAACAGCACTACTAATGGTGTTAATATGGAGTTTACCACTGAGGGCTGGTATATCGCATGGGTTAATGGAGAGGAAATAACAGTAACGGTGACTGTTGCTGAAAGACCAAAGTCAATAGGTGTAGTAATGGACGAAAATGCAGATTATGATATCTTAATCGAAGCAATTGATGAAGTTCAGGATAACGGAAGCATTAATATTACTTTGGCAGATGGTT
>JAZQLB010000344.1:0-15556 GCA_045542475.1 Lachnospiraceae bacterium
CCACTATCTACGGAGACTTAGGAGCGAGGTCTCACCCGAGCTTCTTAGTCGCAGTTGATAGTTAGTTCACCGGCAGCGTTGCCAATTGGTTATCAAAACATCCGCCCCTGCTTTCTGAATTTCGTCCGTCTTCGCAAAAAACATTTGACAAATCCACTATCTATGCATATTCTAATATATAGAAAAATACTTTGACGGAAAAGAGTACCTTAATATGATTTCAGCCAGAGAAGGAGAGCCATCGGGTGGAAGCCTCCATGATAGTATTAAGCGAAGTGCGTTCCTGAGTATAACAGGGGAAATTTTTGTGTATAAGAATGTGTATCCTGTTACGGTTGATATCGTTATCTATCACATGAGATAAGAATATTCTGTGAGAGTGTTCTTAAAATAGAGTGGAACCGCGATTACCTCGCCTCTATATAATATTATAGAGGCGATTTTTTTATTTTGGAGGTCAGATATGTTCGATGTTATCAAAGAGGAAATTGCAATCATACGAGACAGAGACCCGGCGATAAAATCTGACTGGGAGGTGTTTTTATATCCTTCCTTTAAGGCAATACTTAAGTATAGAAAAGCACATAAGCTGTATAAGAAAAAGCATTATTTTATGGCGAGATGGATATCACAAAGAACTGCCCGAAAGACAGGAATAGAGATTCATCCGGGAGCTACTATTGGAAAGGGACTTTTTATTGACCACGGACATGGAGTAGTAATAGGAGAGACTGCCATTATCGGTGATAATGTAACTCTTTATCAGGGAGTAACTCTTGGAGGTACAGGTAAGGAGCAGGGCAAGCGACATCCGACCTTGGAGGATAATGTTATGGTCAGCACCGGTGCCAAGGTACTTGGTTCAATAACCATAGGAGCCAATTCAAAGATTGGTGCAGGCTCGGTAGTGCTTAAGGATGTACCACCTAATTCAACGGTGGTTGGCGTACCGGGAAGAGTAGTTAAGAGGGATAATGTGAAGGTTCCAAGTGCGGACCTTGACCAGGTGAATTTACCGGACCCTGTTATGAATGCCATTGAGAATCTTAAGAAAGAAAATGAAGAGCTTAAGCTTACAATTCAGGAGATTATTACAGAAATAAGAAAATAGACATTGGAGGAAAAGAAAAATGGAAAACAAGCTTAATTTATTTAACACACTTACTAAGAAGGTGGAGCCGTTTATACCTAATGAGGATGGCAAGGTCAAGATGTATACCTGCGGACCTACAGTATATCACTTTGCACATGCAGGTAATCTTAGAACTTATATGATGGAGGATGTGCTTGAGAAGACCTTACGCTACATCGGTTATGATGTTACAAGAGTAATGAACATTACTGATGTGGGTCATCTTTCAAGCGATGCCGATACAGGCGAGGATAAGATGTTAAAGGGCGCAAAGAGAGAAAAGAAGACTGTTATGGAGATTGCCAAGTTCTATACAGATGCTTTCTTTAAGGACTGCGATAAGCTTAATATTAAGAAGCCTGATGTGGTAGAGCCTGCAACTAATTGTATTCCTGAGTTTATTCAGATGGTGCAGGGGCTGCTTGATAAGGGCTTTGCTTATGTGGCAGACGGTAATGTATATTTTGATACCTCTAAGCTTAAGGATTATTATATTTTTACTAACCATGATGAGAATGAGCTTATGGTCGGTGTAAGAGATGATGTTAATGAGGATACGAATAAGAAAAACAAGGCGGATTTTGTGCTTTGGTTTACAAAGTCTAAGTTCGAGGACCAGGAATTAAAGTGGGATAGCCCTTGGGGTGTTGGTTATCCGGGCTGGCATATTGAGTGCTCATGCATCAGTTTAAAGCACCTTGGTGAGTATATGGATATTCACTGCGGTGGTATTGATAATATTTTTCCACATCATACCAATGAGGTGGCTCAGAGTGAGTCTTATCTTGGTCATAAGTGGTGTAATTACTGGTTCCATGTTCACCACCTTAACGAGAAGGGTGATAAGAAGATGAGTAAGTCAAACGGCACCTTCCTTGTAATCGATACTATTATTGAAAACGGATATGACCCATTAGTATACAGAATGTTTGCACTTCAGTCACATTATAGAAAGCCGCTTGAGTTTTCTTATGAGAACATGGACAATGTGGCGGCTGCGTATAATAAGCTTATTAAGAGAATTGGTAATTTAAAGGCAGAGGGAACAGTTGATGAGGCTGCATTTGCTGAGTACAGAGCTAAATTCGAGGCAGCTCTTTGCAATGATATTAATACTTCAAGTGCTTTAACAGTAGTATATGATGTGCTTTCAGCAGATTGCAATGATGCTACAAAGCTTGCACTTATGAAGAGTTTTGATGAGGTTCTTTCACTTAATCTTACAAGAGCTTTTGACGAAGTAGAGGATAAGCCGCAGGTGGATTCTGAGCTTGAGCAGTTTATTCTTGCTAAGATTGAGGAGCGTAAGGCTGCAAAAAAGGAAAAGGATTTTGCCAAGGCAGATGCAATCAGAGAGGAGCTTCTTTCAAAGGGAGTTCAGATTAAGGATACAAGAGAAGGCACAGTTTGGGAGCTGGTATAAATGTACGATTTAATGAAAAATACCTTCAATATGCAGGAGATTGATGCGGATACCTATTCGCCTCTAACTCTTGCATATATGGGGGATTGTGTGTATGAAATAACAATCAGAAGTCTGCTGGTGCACAAAGGAAATGCACCGGTAAATACTCTTAACAAAAAGGGAAGCACTCTTGCCAAGGCTGAAACACAGTCAAGGCTTATTACTGCCATAGCTGATACCTTAACCGAGGAGGAACAGGCGGTATATAAAAGAGGTCGTAATGCTAAGTCTTATAGCTCAGCAAAGAATGCCACCATGGGAGATTACCGCAGGGCAACAGGTTTTGAGGCTTTAATTGGATGGTTGTATCTTAAGGGCAGACATGATAGAATGATGGAAATAATAAAGAATGGCTTTGAGGCCATAGAGGCAGATATTATTAATTAAGCTTTGAAAGTGAGTATGCAGATGAGATACGAGGAATATACAATTGAAGGACGTAACGCCGTACTGGAAGCCTTTCGTTCAGGAAAAACAATAGACAAGCTCTTTGTGCTTGATGGCTGTCAGGACGGTCCTGTTAAAACCATAGTTAAGGAAGCGAAAAAAGGCGATACCATTATTAATTTTGTAAGCAAGGAAAGGCTTGATGATATGAGCCGTACAGGTCATCATCAGGGAGTGATTGCACAGGCGGCAGCTTATGCTTATGCAGAGGTTTCTGATATTTTAAATGCAGCTAAGGAAAAGGGTGAGGCTCCATTTATATTTATACTTGATGGAATTGAGGACCCTCATAATCTCGGGGCGATTATCAGAACTGCCAATCTTGCTGGTGCGCATGGTGTAATTATTCCAAAACGCCGTGCGGTGGGGCTTACTGCTACAGTTGCTAAGACCAGTGCAGGTGCCATTAATTATACACCTGTTGCCAAGGTTACTAATATAGCAAATACAATTGAGGAACTAAAAAAGGAAGGTCTTTGGTTTGTATGTGCTGATATGGGCGGAGAGGTCATGTACAGACAGAATCTTACAGGGCCTATCGGACTGGTTATTGGTAATGAGGGCGAGGGCGTAAGCCGTCTGGTTAAGGAAAAGTGCGACTTTATCACATCCATTCCAATGAAGGGCGATATTGATTCACTTAATGCATCTGTTGCAGCAGGCGTACTTGCGTATGAAATTGTAAGGCAGCGAATGATGAAGTAATTTAACTGTCACAAATAACCTTCTATAACAAACGGAGACATTATGGAACGTCTTAATTACAAGGAATATTCTGATGAGAAGCTTGTAACCTTATCAAGGAATGGTGATAAAAGAGCTGAGGAATTTCTTCTAACCAAATATAAGAATTTTGTCCGCTCCAAGGCAAGGGCTTATTTTCTGGTTGGAGGAGATAATGATGACCTTATACAGGAGGGTATGATAGGCTTGTATAATGCCATAGGGAGCTTTGATGAGGACAAAGAAGCTACCTTTATGACTTATGCAGCACTGTGTATTAACAATAAAATTCTTTCGGCGGTAGCAGCGGATAACAGGCATAAGAATGAACCTCTTAACAAATATATTTCCATATACAGTATGGTATCAGGAGATAATGGTGAGGAGGCAGTGCTATCAGATGTACTTCCCTCAAGCAAAATAGATAATCCAGAGGATATTGTGCTTAGTCAGGAGCAGAAGGAAATTATTGAGGATAAGATGGAACAGCGCTTAAGCAGTCTGGAAAAGAAGATTCTTTCTTACTATATCGAGGGCTTGAGTTATGCACAGATTGCAGACAGGGTGGATAAGTCGCCTAAGGCGGTAGATAATGCCATACAGAGGATTAGGGCGAAGCTTAAGAAAAGTATGTAGCTAAGAAATTCTTATGCAAAGAAAACAATAGCTTGACAATTTAATATTTATTTGATAATATTTTAATTCGGATGATGTATTCATTCGGAATGCTACTATAGCTCAGGGGTAGAGCGCTTCCTTGGTAAGGAAGAGGTCGCGGGTTCAATTCCCGCTAGTAGCTTTTTATATTTTGTAATGGCTTTAAAGGCATTTGTTGCTTTTAAGGTCATTTTTTTTACTAATATTATTAATATTTAATAATAAGCCAAGCATATAATAAAATAAAAAAGGGGTATACATATGCTTGAAGTGTTACAATTAATAACATGGGGAAATGTGGTTATGTATGGTATTGGTATATTACTGATATATCTTGCCATAAAGAAGGAGTATGAGCCAAATCTATTGCTGCCGATGGGTTTTGGTGCCATATTGGTTAATCTGCCTATGAGCGGTGTACTTAATCAGAATATGGGAGATATTGGTGAGGTACATGGTATTATTGAGTGGCTGTATAATATTGGAATTGGGACCTCGGAGGCTTTACCTATATTATTATTTATAGGAATTGGAGCGATGATTGACTTTGAACCGCTCTTAAAGAAGCCGGTGCTGGCATTATTCGGGCTGGCAGCACAGCTTGGGATATTTGTAGCTATAGGAGTAGCCTTGTTGTTGGGATTTTCAATTAATGATGCCTGTTCCATAGGCATGATAGGTGCGGCGGATGGTCCGACCTCCATTTTGGTGTCCCAGATACTTAAGTCTGAATATGTGGGAGCTATTACGGTTGCTGCATATTCCTATATGGCGTTAGTTCCGATTATTCAGCCGATTACCATTAAAACAATAACCACGAAAAAGGAACGCATGATTGGTGCAGAGGTTTCTGATAAGAAGATATCGAAGGCGGTTAAGATTATGTTTCCGATAGTCGTAACCTTTGTGGCAGGGCTTATTGCACCTATGTCCATTTCACTTATAGGCTTTCTTATGTTTGGCAATCTTATAAGGGAATGCGGTGTACTTGATAATCTGTCACGGACGGCACAGGACACACTTACGAATCTGATTACATTGCTTCTTGGTATTACCATTTCCTTTAGTATGAGAGCGGAGGTATTTGTAAGGACAGAGACTTTGTTTATTATGGCAATCGGACTTATGGCATTCGTGTTTGACACGGTAGGAGGCGTGGTCTTTGCCAAGATAATGAATCTGTTTCTTAAAAAGAAAATTAATCCTATGATTGGAGCTGCCGGAATATCAGCATTTCCTATGTCATCAAGAGTGGTTCAGAAGTTAGCCAATGAGGAGTGTAAGGGGAATATTATTCTTATGCAGGCTGTTGGGGCTAATGTGGCAGGGCAGATAGGGTCTGCGCTGGTGGGCGGTCTGATATTGGGATTTTTTAATTAGAATAAAAAGGAGAGCAGACAGGGCTGTACTGTTTATATTAAGGAATACAGACTTGTCGGCTCTGTTTTTTTGTGTTATTCTTTAATCAATTAACGTATAAAAAAGAGGAATGCATATGAAAATTAGCTCAATATTAGGAAAAGAAAACGTAACCTTGTCCTTTGAGGTGTTTCCGCCGAAGAAGGCGACCTCGTATGAAACAGTAGAAAGGGCAACCAAGGAAATTGCAAAGCTTGCACCATCCTTTATGAGTGTAACATACGGTGCCGGTGGCGGAACCAGTGATTATACCGTATCCATTGCAGCAGATATTCAAAGGGAGTGTGGCGTAACTGCTCTTGCACATTTGTCCTGTGTATCATCCTCTAAGGAGAGAGTACAGGAGCAGCTTAGACAGCTTCGGGATAATGGCATAGAGAATATTCTTGCACTCAGAGGCGATATTCCTGAGGATGGGATTCCTGAATTTGAGCATTATAATTATGCTTCTGAGCTTGCAGAGGTTATAAGGGATTTTGGAGGCTTTTGTATAGGAGGTGCCTGTTATCCTGAGGGGCATCCTGAGTCTTCTAATAAGAAGGAGGATATTTTAAACCTTAAAAAGAAAGTAGATGCAGGCTGTGAATTTTTAACTACTCAGATGTTTTTTGATAATAATATTCTCTATAATTTCTTATACAGAGTAAGGGAAAAGGATATTAATGTTCCAATCGTTGCTGGAATTATGCCTGTTACAAGGGCTAATCAGGTGGAGAGAATCTGTAAGATGTCAGGAACAATTCTGCCAAGCCGTTTCAGAGCCATAGTTGACCGCTTTGGAGATAATCCGGCGGCAATGCAGCAGGCAGGAATTGCTTATGCAACTGACCAGATTATTGACTTGATTGCAAATGGTGTTAATAACATTCATGTGTATACCATGAACCAGCCGGTAGTGGCAGCGGGCATTCAGAGTAATTTGAGTGAAATATTGAAGTAAAAGAGCGTAGAGGAATATGAGTAATCACGAGGACATAATTAATATATATCGAAGGTGGATGAAAATTAAGCACCTTTCCACATGGGCACTTATTATGCTGGCTTTGATTTTCTTTGGTGGAATTACAGGCTGTGTACTTACATATATTTTGTGGGGCTTTGTCAATGTTAAAGAGGTAGAATTGATAAGGTATGCCATGATAATTGGAATAGTCCTTCTTTTTGTTATTGATGCAATAATTTGTATTGCTTCGCACATATTATCGCAGAAGGTTGAGATAAGCTTTAAGATAGACAAAGCAGGCTATAACGAGCTGACGGATTCTGATAAAAGGAGAATAAACGGCAGACGTATAACAGGCTATGTTTATGCATTGTTTGTAATGATAATTTTTGCGGGAATAATAGCAGGCGGCAATGTGCTCTTGTTTAGGATAAGCCCATACGACAGGTCTGAAAGGCTGGAAATATGTAGTCAGGTACAGGAATGTTTTTATGAGGCAGAGGAGGTTAATTTTGTAACCAAGGTTCCGCATGTGGATTATGTTGAGATATATAATACAGGAGCTGAGGGAGATATCTATTATACCTTTAATATCAGATATGAGTTAATGGAAAATAAGCTTGATTCTTCAAATTTCGATATGTATATATGCTTTGATTATAACGAAATGACTGCACAGGAGATGATTAACCAGTTATATGCTTATATTGACAGACTCCCTGAAAAGGTATTTGGAGATGAGGATATGTCATATCTGGAGGCTGAGCTTGCAGGGCTTGAGGAGCATATATACAATGCAGCGGATGATATTGCATCGGAGGAAGTCAATTGCATAGATAAATATGTAAATAATGGGAATGAAGAGGTGTTTTTAAGTATGACTGTAAGACCTAATTATTCTGCCAGCTATCAGGAAATTATTGTAAACATAGAAGCAAAAACAGATTAGGAATCAGCTTAATCAACAGGAGGGCAAGTATGAAAGTTTTAACTAAGGAAGAGATTATTAAACAGGCAGAAAAGGATTCTGATATAGCATTATTTGCTCCGATTATTGCCGCTGTAGCATACCTTTTTGCCATGAATATATTAACAAGGGTGAATATGTTTTCACGTCCGGTTGAGATTACAATATGTGTAGTCATTTTTATTCTTTTTGTTTTACCGTTTGTAAAGAAGAATATGCAGGCAATTTTCGGAGTGAAGAATGTTGAAGCAGGTAAGTTTTACATAGATTTAGATAAGGTTAAGAAAAAGGAAGCATTTCAGGACTCCTTTCAGAATGAAAGAGGGTACTATAGCGATAAGAAAATGTCCTATTCCTTCAGATTTGCCAATTACAGAAACGGACGACAGAATTTCATAAAAAAGGAAGAATATGACAGATTAGAGCAGGGGGATTATTTCTATATGGTGTATGCCAAGCCGTTTAAGACCATGGTAGCATATTTTCCATGTAAGGAGTGGGCACCTGATGAGGAGATAAAAAGCCATTTCAAGGGGGGTATGGGATAATGGGAATAAGAGTGGATAAAGAGATGCTTGAGGAATATATAAAATGGACAAATGCAAAGCAGATTATGAAAAGTGCAGCTATTATGGCATTTATTCTTTTGACTTCCATGATAATAGGGCTTTGGATAACGACAGAGCTATGGGCAATGTTTGGAGGTCTGGATATTGCACAGATTGGTATTGTGATGACTATGTTGCATGTTATATTGTTGATTATTAATGGGATTGTTTTTATTGTAAGCTTAGTAGTATCTATAATAGTGTGTAGGACTGCTGGAATTACCAGAGGGGAATATTCCAGGTTAAATGCGGCAGATAAAAAAATTATTAAGACAAATACCCGTTGTGGATACATATATGCATTAATAGTACTTATGTTGTCCATAGATATAACTGTATTTGGAAATGCCTGTATGGTAGAGGCAAGTCCCTATGATAAGACGGAACGAATTGAAATATGCCAAAAGGTAGAAAAAAAGCTTACTGACTTTGACGGTGTAAGGATAATAAGCCTGTCACCACATATGGATTATATTAATGCATATAAAAATTCTGAGGAATTAACCATATATTTTGATATAGATTATGAGATAGAAAGCAATAAGCTGGATTCCTCTAACTTTTATCAATATGCTTCCTATGACCCGGCACAATATTCAGCAGAGGACATTATTAAGTTGTTTAGGGATAATTTTGAGGCATTGCCGGATAGTATGTTTGATGAAAATGATTTCTGCTATCTTACAGGTAGTTTAGAGGCATTTTTACATGATGTGAAAAACGTTCAGGATAATATGCAAAAAGAACTGGATGTTGATTATTATGTGGATATACATAACGGAGAGGATACTGTAAGAGTGTATTATCACGTATATGGATATAATGGAGAGTATTCGGATATGATAACAGTGAGTGTCAGTGGATATTACTGGAATTAACCGTAATCAGCAGTGTAATGTGTATGTGTGGTTAAAGACCAGACATACACATTATTAAATATTTTTCCATATTAGGACTATACCATATAATCCAAGTATAATAACAGTAACTATAATTAATAAAGGTAATGAAAAAACAATTTATTCTTTGGATGAAGCATATAAAGATTCCTTATCACGGCACTGAAACTAGTTTTTAGTGCCATATTTTTTTCTGAGTCTGTAAAAGTCGATTCCGCAATGTATGCAAATCCACAGATACAGCAAAAACAAACCTATGGCTATGTAGGTGAATACAAGGTCAGTGATATCTCTGGCAGGGGTAATAAGTATATTATTAAGGCTCGGAATATAATAAGAAACAGTATTGCCCAAAATGGAAGCATGCGCAGCTTAAAGATTCTAAACAGCAAGTCAAGTCTTGACCTGAATATTCCCAAACATAATCCTGATACATCTGCAGATAGCTGTCTATATTTATAATTATGAATAACATCTTGACATGGGAAAAAAAATACTATAATATATGCATATGAAGCGTATTAGTTCGCGTAACACACCTATAGTAAAGAAAGGATGAGTATATGTTTCAGATTGATATAATGTCAAGAGTTCCGGTATACGAGCAATTGATTAATCAGACGGAAAAGTTCATACTTCTTGGCATTCTTAAGCCGGGGGATAAGATGCCTTCTGTAAGACAGCTCTCTGCCCAGTTATCGATTAATCCGAATACTATACAGAAGGCTTTTGCAGAGCTGGATAGAAGGGGAATTATCTTCTCAGTGAATGGCAGGGGGAATTTTGTGACAGAAATGGCTGTTAAGGCTTTGGAGGTATCACGAAGGCACAGCCTTGATGAGATCAGGGAACAGATTAAGGATTTTGCGCTTGCCGGAATTAAGAGGGAAGAATTACATGAATATATTGACGAGATATATGATGAAGTAGGTAAGGAGGAAGAAAATAATGATTGAAGCTAAGGGTGTATGTAAGAAATTTGATAATGATATGGTTCTTAAGGACATAAGCTGTAAGATTCCTGACGGCTGTATATATGGAATGGTAGGAACTAATGGTGCCGGTAAGTCTACATTTATTCGACTGATAAATGGTGTATATAAGGCTGATGGCGGCGGTGTGTACATAGATGAGCAGAATGTATATGAGAATCCATTTATTAAGGAACAGATAGCATATGTTCCTGATGATTTATATTTCCTTAATGGAGCATCAATGGACAGAATGGCGAAGCTTTATAAGTCAGTGTATCGGTTTGATGAGGGCAGGTATGCGAGGCTTGTGGAGGCATTCAAGCTTGACCCTAAGAAGAATATTGCTGCCTTTTCAAAGGGAATGAAGAGACAGGCGGCTATTATTCTGGCACTGGCATGTAAGCCTAAGTATATGTTTTTTGACGAGACCTTTGACGGTCTGGACCCGGTTATGCGTAATGTGGTTAAGAGTCTTATTTGTCAGGATGTGGCGGAGCGTAAGGTTACGGCAGTTATTACTTCTCATTCACTCAGAGAGCTTGAGGATATCTGCGACCAGTTGGCACTACTTCATAAGGGCGGTCTGGTGCTTGAGAGTGATGTGTCAGACCTTAAGACCTCACTGTTTAAGGTGCAGGTGGCATTTGCAGGGGATTTTGATAAGAGTAAATTTGAAGGCTTTGATATAAAGCATTTTAAGAAGCAGGCATCAGTAGCCAGTATTATCGTAAAAGGCGACAGGGACGAGGTTGTTTCTAAGATTGCTGCCATGAATCCGATAATTATGGATGTGCTTCCGCTTACCTTGGAGGAGGTATTTACATATGAGGTGGAGTCATTAGGATATGAATTTTCAGAGCTGCTAGACGGGGAGGTGTAAGGTATGCGTGATAAAAAGCTTTTTAGCTGGAAGCTGTGTCGTGAGGGAATGCGGCAGGTCAGGCTTATCGGAATACTTACGCTGGCGATTGTGCTGGTAGCTTCTGTTGCAGTAATAGTAGGGGAATATCTGGATGCCCTGTATTGGGTAGAAAATAGTTACAATATGCAGGTTTCTGATGCTGTTTATCAGAATAATGTTGAAATATGTAATGTGAATCCATATATTTTGTTCACGATTATTTCAGCATTTATAATGATGATTTCACTATTTGGATTTATGAATAAGAGAAATGAATGTGATTTTTATCATTCATTGCCACATACCAGATTATGTGTGTTTTTAAGCTTGCTGGCATCGGTACTTATATGGAATGTTGTTATTATTGCAGCAGGAGCTTCGGCATCTGCTATAACGATTGGCGTTTTACCATATGTGGACCATGGTGCACGTTATTTGATGAACTATATTGGTAATGCTGTTGTGGCGGTTGTGCTGGTAAGTACAACAACAGTATTTGCCATGACACTTACAGGTACTACCTTAACTAATGTTATTGCAGCAGGAATATTTCTTTTTGTACCAAGAGCATGTATGCTTGCATATACTTCCATGTTAAGCGAAGCACTTCCTTTTGTTCCGATAGCAGCGAACAGCTTCTGGCTGGATGTGGATAATAATGTCTTATGGGGCATATTGGCTGCATTTGTAGGAGAAGGGGATAATTTTCTGAAGGAGTGGACGACCTTTGGGTATTCATTTCTTGTAGCAGTATTTTATGGTATTGCAGCGGCATTTATGTTTGTGAAGAGAAAGAGTGAGGCTGCCACCAAGGCTTCGATTAACGGTGGACTTCAGTATATATTCAGGCTTATTCCGGCGTTTTTAATATCGCTTATCAGTATATATGGCATTTTGACAGTATATACAGACGGAGAAGGCTTTAGTGATGAGGATATTTTCTATCTGATATTAATATATGTCTTTGCTGTAATTGCATATTTTCTTTATGAGGCGATTACTACGAGAAAACTTAAGAATCTTATAAAGGCTGTTCCGGGGCTTGTTGGGCTTGTGGTGCTTAATCTCGTATTTTTAGGGGCACTTATAGGTAATTATGAGAAGGCATTAAGCTTTCAGCCGGAAAAGGATGAGGTGGATTGTATTTATATAAAGGATGATGAGGATAATTATAGGGCGAATTATTTTAAGACTGCTACAGAGACAATCGCACTTTCTTCTGATGAGATTAAGGCGGTAATAACGGATTGTCTTAAGGACACTGTGGACAGATGGAAAAACAGCCGATATGGCGAAAACAGCTTTTATAATTATTTTTATGATGACAGTACTCTGTGGGTTACTTTTGTGTGTGATGGCAAAGAGACTGACAGGCAGATTATTGTAAATAATACTAATTTCGAGAAATTAAAGCTGGCATTGGCGGGGGAGACGGAGTATGCCAATACATTTATGGATGCATTGATTAATGCACCGGAGATTAGCTTTAGGGAGCTGTTAACCAGCTATGAATACAATGTTGTTAAGATATTCAAGGATGAGCTTTCTGAAAAAAGCTTTGGTGAGCTGTACGATTTAATATATGGCGGAGATAATAGAAATATGGATCCGTTCCATGTTAGTGCGGTGTTCACAGGAAAAACAGGGGATAATGCTTATTTTGATGTAACCCTTGATTTTCCTAAAACCATGGCTGCTTATCTGAATTATTCCAATAAGCAGAATGAGGGACATCCGATTAAGGAATATGTGGAGGAGGCAAGACTTCTTAATTCCGAGAATACCAATGTGGCATATCAGGATTTGAATCTTAATATTGAGATAAAAACCATCAGAAATGGTGCTCTTGTGCAGACAGAATATTATAGTATGTATACATATTATAATGGTGGTGAGTGCTGGACACATAGTGATGAGAAATTGGATAAGCTTGAAGAATTGTCGGAGCTTATGGATATTGAATACGAGTTTTCTAAGGAGGATTTTGCAGGAGAGATTAAGATAGCAGAGGTACAGTATTATGTGTATAGAGAGGGTGATTATGTAGCGCTTTCTACAGAGAACATGGTTGCGGCTACTGCTGATGAAATAGTATGTGTTGAGTATGTGTCTGATAATGGCTGGTGCTATTTTATAATTGATGATGATATACATGACTTGATTAAGGAAATAGATGAAATGCCGGATTTAGAGAATTACTAAAGGGGGATATGTAGTATGCGTGAAAGAAAGCTTTTTAGTTGGGATTTATGCCGTGAGGGAATGCGGCAGGTAAAGCTGATTGGTATAATTACCCTGGTGATTGTGCTGGTGGCATCTGTTGCCGGAGTTGTTGGAGAGTATCTGGAGGTTATTGATTGGATTAAACATGCTGCGTATGATGCTCACGATTATGATTATGATATTTATATGTGGAGAAGCAACAGATATATTTTGTTGACGATTATTTCAGCCTTCGTAATGACAATTTCTTTATTTGGTTTTATGAATAAGAGGAATGAAAGTGATTTCTATTATTCATTACCACATACAAGAGTATGTGTGTTTATAAGCTTTATGGCAGCAGTGGTTATATGGAATATGGGTATTATGGCAGCAGGGCTTACTGCCTCATCAGTAATGGTTAAGCTGTTACCACATCTGGAAGATGGTGGTTCTGAGCTGTTCCCATATATATTTAATACTGTGATTGCCATAATGCTGACCTGTGGTATATGTGTATTTGCCATGACACTTACAGGGACAGTAATATCCAATGTTATGGTTGCAGGTATGTTTTTATTTGTACCAAGAGTGTGTATGTTAATGTATACATATATGTTGAGTGATGCATTGCCATTTGTTCCGATTGAAACTACTAATTTCCTTCTTGACGTGGATAATAATATTCTGTGGGGAATAGTGCTTTTATTTATGGGAAGTGAGAGTGAATGTCTGATTGAGCTGTCTACAATGGGATATTCATTGCTTCTTACCATATTTTATATGGCATTGGCATTACTGTTATTTGTAAAAAGAAAGAGTGAGTCAGCCACAAAGGTAGCTGTTAACGGCGGCTTACAATTGTTATTCAGACTTATTCCGGCATTTTTAGTATCACTTGCTGCAATATATAAGATTTTTACGGCACATGTAGAGGGTTATGGTCTAAATAGAGGGGATGTGTTTGAGCTTATTATTATCTATGTGTTTGCAGTATTCGTGTATTTTGTTTATGAGGCGGCTACAACAAGAAAAATTAAGCGGCTCATAAGGAGTGCTTGGGGGCTTATTGGACTTGTAGTTCTTAATCTTGTATTTTTAGGTGCGGTCATAGGTGCATACGAAAAGGAAATAGGTTTTACGGCAGAAGCAGATGAGGTGGAATGTGTTTATATAATTGATAAAGAGACTGATTATCATGCTGATTACTTAAAGGTTGTAACAGAGAATGTAGCACTTACTTCTGATGGAACCAAGCAGGTAGTTTCGGAGTGCCTTAAGGATACCATAAACAGATGGAAGAATAACCGATATGGAAGCGGTGGTTTCTATGAGCATTTTTATGACGATAATATCATTTCAGTAATCTTTGTATGTGATGGTAAAGAGTACGAGAGAAGTATTATTGTAAGTGATTCTAATTATGAGAAGCTTAAGGCGGCACTTTCTGCTGAAACCGAATATGTACAGGCATTAAGGCAGGCAATACTTTATGATTCTACAATAAGCTTTGCAGCTCTTGAGGTGGACAATCAGGTAAATGCATCCAGAGCATTAAGGGAAGAACTGATAAATCTGAGCTTTGGTGAATTATATGATTTAATATATCGAAATGATGTTGATATAGAGAAGGAGTTCTATCTGGAGGCTTCGTTTCATCCCAGAATGGCTATTGCAGAGCGGTATAAGTATGGTTTTACAGGTATTCTTATACCTATGAAGCTGACAAAAACAGTTGCCGAATATATTAATTCGTATAATACACAGGCTGATGAGAATCCTATAAAGGAATATGTGGACACCATTAATACACTTAAACCGGATTTGGTTAAGGATGAGATGAAATATCAGGAGCTGTCTGTTGGAATTGATGTAAAGACCATTAAGGCGGGAGTGGTTGTCTCAAGAGAATATTATAGCATGGAGACATATTATAGTGACGGTAAAGGCTATACCCAGACAGGGGAGAAGCTGGGACGGATTGAGGAGCTTGCCAGCCTTTTGGATATGGAATACGAATTTTCATCAAAGGATTTTGAGGATGAAATATTACTCGCAAAGGTATGCTACTATGGTTGTCTTGAAGGGGAATTTGTTGAAGCACTCTATCTTGAGGAGTATGGTTTTAAGGCGGATGGGTTAACAATGATGGCTAATAATCCGGAAAGAAGTAATATGTATTTTATAATCAATGAGGAAAAAGTCGGATCGTAGCCATG
>JAZQLB010000345.1:0-5810 GCA_045542475.1 Lachnospiraceae bacterium
GAATCTTTAGACTGTGCTTATGCATTGGAAGAATTAAGTGAGATGGGTGTTAGCAATTTTATTACCTTTGATGCCCATGACCCAAGAGTTGCTAACTCTATTCCACTCTATGGCTTTGAGAATTTCCAGCCTCCATATCAGTTTATTAAGGCTATTACTAATAAATTCAAGGATTTACAGATTGATAAGAATCATTTAATGGTTATTTCTCCTGATGAGGGTGCCATGAATCGTGGCGTATACTTCTCAAGTGTTCTTGGTCTTGAGCTTGGTATGTTCTATAAGAGAAGGGATTATACTCAGGTAGTCAATGGTAAGAACCCTATCGTTGCCCATGAATTTCTTGGCAGCGATGTAACAGGTAAGGATGTAATCGTTGTTGATGATATGATATCTTCCGGCGAAAGTATCTTAGACGTAGCTGCAAAGCTTAAGAAATTAGGCTGTAACAAGGTATTTGTATGTACCACCTTCGGACTCTTTACAGATGGTATGCAAAAATTTGATGAGTACTATGAGAAGGGCTATATCGCTGGTGTTGTTACTACTAACCTGACATATATTTCAGATGAGATTAAGAATAAGCCTTATTACATCGAGGCTGATATGAGCAAGTTCCTTGCTAAGATTATTAATGCACTTAACCATGATAATTCCATTAGTAAGATAATGGACCCTACTGATAAGATTCATAGATTGGTTGAGAAGTATAATGAAGAACTAAAAAAAGAATTAGGATTGTAGGCTGTAAAAGGGAAGAACTGGTAAAACAGAACTTCCCTTTTTTTGCGGAACCGGACGAAACAAGGCAGGGGGGATATGGTTTTTCTTCGTATCATCATTATTTCACTTCCTGGTATCTAATCTATTTTCATGTAAGCACACAAGCCTCCACGCTGTCCCTTGGAAGCTCTATGTGAAAATAAAAGCTTCGGGTTACAACAGGTGCAGATATCTGTTGTGTGTATGTTCTCCTCTTTAATTCCTGCTCTCAGCATATTTATCTTGTTAGCCATGTGAAGATTAAGAAAATATTTCTTCTCACCATTAGCAAGTACATTCTTCAATGAAACAATATGCTCAAAATCATCATAGGAACCATTCACAAGCTCCGTATCCTCATAACGCTTCTTAAATACCTCTGCCACATCCTCACTTACCTCATAGCAGTTACGGCATATTGAAGGTCCAATAAATGCTACTACATCAGACATATTTGTACCGAATGCCTCCTGCATGGCACTAAGCGTAGCCTCTGCCATATTATTAACCGTGCCCTTCCAGCCCGAATGAGATAAACCAATAGCCTTATTCTTAATATCTGCAAAAAATAAAGGCACACAATCCGCATAAGCTGTAATCAGCATTATTCCTGGCTCATTGGTTATAAATCCGTCCATTGCACCGAAGCTTCTTTCCTTTGTAAAGCCCATGCCCGCGTGACTTTTATCAACCCGCATTACGTTAGTTGTATGTGTCTGGTATGAATACACGCATTCTGAAAGTGCTGTATCAAAAGCCCCTGCCATAAGCCTATGATTTTTCATAACCCGCTCTTCATCATCTCCTCGTGAACAATTAAGGTTCATGGACTCAAAAATCCCTTCACTTACGCCGCCAAGCCTTGTTGAAAAGCCAGCCGTAAGCCATTTAATATCCTCGTATGGCTTAAAATATATAACCGGAACCTCATAGGAATTACCATCTGCTTCCACTGTTTTTACCTTAATATCTGTGTTACGTTCTGCTCCATCAATATATATAATCTCGTCCATTGTCTCTCCTTAAAATGCATACTTTATAATCTTAATCAAATATCCACCTGCTTCATTAGGAATTATCCCTGCCACATCAAATCTAATCCTCGCATCCGGCGAAATACTATTCTCTCTCATATAGTATAACGCAGTTCTTCTGATACGTTCCTGCTTACGGGCATCTACCGCCTCAAAAGGCGTCCCCATTTTATAATCCTTTCTGAATTTCACTTCAATAAATACAATTTCATCGCCATCCTTGGCAATAATATCTATCTCTCCGGTTTTTATTCTGTAATTACGCTCAAGTATGGTATAACCCTGTTTAACTAAAAAAGCTGCCGTGGCCTCTTCCATGGCAGCCCCTATTTCTCTTTTATTCACCCTTTTAATTTCCCCTTTAATTTATCCATGTCATCAACAAACATCAAAATCTCTGCAACCACCTTATACAGTTCCGGTGGAATGGTATCTCCAATTTCAAGTCTTGATAAAGTATCAGCAAGCTTGCCGTCCTCATATAAGGGAACATCATGCTCCTTTGCTTTCTCTATTATTTTCTCGGCTAACTGCCCCTTTCCTGCAGCCACTATAACCGGAGCATCATCTCCCTTTTCATAGGAAAGGGCTACAGCCTGTCTGACATTGTCTTCGTTATTATTTTTTGCCATATACCCTCCTATGCCTTAATCAGCTATGCCTTAACATCAAACTTAAATCTTTTTATTTCATTAACAGGAAGATTCGGAGCCACGACCTCTTTCACAAAATCAAAGCCGGTCACTTCCTCCCCATCTGTTATCTGTGTACTTACATTATAGCCTTTATCATTAAGCTTTTGTGTAAGTATATGCATATGTGCTTCAAGAAAATCAAGTATACTTTCATCCTCCACACAGAAATTCGTGGAAACATTATTTCCAGTCAGTGTAACATATATATCAAGAGCACCTAAATGCTGCATATTCAGATGAAGAAATGCCTTTAAGGTCTCATCCTCGTTACCGCTTCCCTTACGCCCTCTCCTATATACATACAATTCACCCTCGCCGCCATCACCAAGATGCTTAAGCGGTATCTGTGCAGCTGCAACAAATTGATTAAGATTATTAAGAAACTCCATATTATTACGCATACTGTTCGCCGAATCATTAATAAGTCTGTTTCCTGATTCCTCTGAATAGGCTATGAGCTTTTCTATTTTTTCAACTGCCTTAACTATATTTTCCTTAACCGCATCCGGTTTTGCAATGTCCCCTGCCGGCATGGCAAGACTGTTTCTTACCATGATGTCTATAAGCCTTTCGATATTGGGACTCTTGTAAAGACTCTTTGTACTTTCTTCCATTCCCTTTACAGTTTCCATTACAGCGAGCAGCTTACCAAGTTCTGCCATAAAGCTGTTATCAGACAGCCGGGACATGTTTTCAGGAATTTTAACAGGCTGATTATTATTATTTAATATAACCTCAAGCTCTTTTATCAGATTCTCCTTAAGAGCTGTTGTATCTGTTTTGATAAAATCAGAAGAGGCTGCAACAAAAGCAGTCTGAACATTAAGCTTATTCTCCGCATTATTCCCTTGTAAAACAATATTTTCTCCAGTTGCCGAGGTCTGGGCAGAGTTATTTTGAATACCATCTTGTTCTGTCTGCGTTGATACATTTTCATCTGATAAAAGTAAAGCTATATCCATTAATTCCCTGCCGGATGACACACTACCCTTAATCGCAGCGGCAACAACGGATATATCACTTAGCATAGCACTATTATATTCCTTATAATTACTATATGCTTTAAGACTGTTCTCATCAACTTCAATTCCAAGCCGCATAAGAGTTAATACATCTGAAACCTCATTCTGCGGATATGTATTCATGGTTCTTGCCAGATTAACCACTGTATCCTTATTAATCGGCATATTATTACGCATAAGATTAAGTACAAGCTCACGATTACTCTCATTATCCGGAAGGCCTGCATTCTCCAGTGCCTGTAAGAGCACAGTATTATCGGTTATTCCTCCTGCTTCCTCTAAAGCTTTAAGAAGAATACTTCCCTGAGTATTATCCTGTACCATAAATCTCACTCTGTCACCTATATTAATACTGAGGGCATTAAGCAGATTTGCCGTAAGAGTTGTGCTATTATCAAGCATAATAGAAATGGCATTCCCCTTTATATCCGTAACTTCAGCATTAAAGATATCTCCATTTGTCAGCGATTTTATTATTGTCATGGCTGACTTGGAGTTGTTTGCTGCCGCCTCCGATTTTAAGGCATTACCAATATTCTCATTAATAATTTGTCTGTCAGATATTACAACCCGGCTATTTACTGCATTAAGATTATTAATATCCATTGGCTGCCTCCTTGTATTAATTGCTTATTTCCAAACTATATAAAGTTCTTAATAAATGTATTTCTGTGAATAGGACATGGTCCATGCTCCCTAATAGCATCCGTATGCTGCTTTGAACCATAGCCCTTATGTCCTGCAAAGCCATATTCAGGATATAACTTATCATACTCGTACATAAGTCTGTCCCTCGTTACCTTTGCAATAATACTCGCTGCTGCGATAGAAAGACTCTTAGCATCTCCCTTAATAATAGGTATCTGCTTCTGACTTAAACCCGGAATAGTCACTGCATCATTCAATAATAAATCAGGTACAGGATTTAACTGGCTTACTGCTTCCCTCATAGCCTGATAGGTCGCCTGTAAAATATTAATGTCATCAATAGTTTCCGGTGACACAATTCCAACACCTACACTAAGAGCCTCCTTCATAATTATATCATATAGTTCTTCGCGCTTTTCTTCTGAGAGCTTCTTAGAATCATTCACATATAGAATTCTTGCATCCTTAGGAAGAATAACTGCCGCAGCCACTACCGGTCCAGCTAAAGGTCCACGTCCTGCCTCATCTATACCACATATGTATGAATATGAGCTGTTTGCTTTCTCATATTCAAGCATATTCTCAACACGCTCACGCTCTGCTTCAAGCTTCTTAAGCTTATTAGAATACTTATTAACCAGATTAATTATTCCGCTTTTGTCAGAGGATGAATACTCTTCAATTAAGCTCTTTATACCTTCTTCATCGGCATTTTCAAATAATATCTTAATATCAGCCAGCTTCTGTGCCATTACTGCTATACCTCGCTATCCTTAGTCTGTGGAAGCTCAAGTGTAATCTTACCTAACTTACCACTTCTAAACTCCTCAAATAAAATCTTAACACATTTATCCGTATCAGGCTCTCCACCCTTTTTAATACACGAACGACTAATTGCCATATCAAGTAAAACCTCGTGTGGTGCCTTACTCTCATCAATAGAATATCTCTTTTCAAGCAAGCCCGGATATGAGGCTGTCATAAACTTAATCAGCTCACAGGCTAATTCATTAAGATTTATTATCTGGTCATTAATAGAACCTACAAAGGCAAGTCTTAAGCCCACCTGCTCATCCTCAAACTTAGGCCAGAGAATACCCGGAGTGTCCAAAAGCTCCACGTTTTTATTAAGACGTATCCACTGCTTACCCTTGGTTACACCAGGCATATTTCCTGTTTTTGCACAGTTTCTGCCTGCAAAGGCATTAATAAAGGTAGACTTGCCAACATTTGGAATACCAACAACCATGGCACGGATTGGACGGTTTAGAATACCTCTTTTTCTGTCACGCTCAATCTTTTCCTTACACGCCTCATTAATTACACCTTGAATAGACTTAAGCCCTGCGCCTGATTTGGAATTAATCTTAACTGCATGAATTCCTTTATCGTTAAAATATTTTACCCATGCATCATTAGCTCTCTCATCTGCCAAATCATACTTGTTAAGCAGAATAAGCCTTGCCTTGTGCTGTCCCAATGTATCAATCTCCGGATTACGGCTGCTAAGAGGAAGTCTTGCATCCACCAGCTCAATTACAAGATCAATAAGCTTAATATCCTCCTGCATCATTCTTTTTGCCTTGGTCATATGACCAGGATACCACTGTATATTCATATTAATTCTCTCTTTCTTTTATTTCACTATC
>JAZQLB010000346.1:0-1627 GCA_045542475.1 Lachnospiraceae bacterium
CTTCCGGATGGAATAATGACATCTATTGCTGAAAAAGGTATTAGTTTAGGCATTATTCAGGATGAGGTGGCATGGAATTTCGATAGAATAGATGCACCACAGAATTCATTTACCAATCCTAAGGTTAATGTTAATGTTCAGGACGAAGAGATAGCAGGCATTATTAATAATGAATGTGAGTATGAGGTATATGATTTCGAGCATGACGGAGAATTACCGGGAACTGCTAAGGTAAGAATTCCGGTGGATGGTAAGTTTGCTGATGGCGAAGTGGTTAATGCTTACTACTATAATGAGACAACCAAGCTTTTTGAAAAGATTGGACAGCACACAGTAAGTAATGGTGCGGTAACACTTACATTAACACATTGTTCTAAGTATGTGATTACAGGCGGCTCTCTTTCAAAGTTATTTGTACAGCCGGAAGCAAAAGCATATCTTGCATATGCATGTGGCGGCTGGTATCCATATGCTAATACAGATGGTACATTAGAGGTGTCAGGTGTTAATTATACAACAGCAAGAGTAACAGGCTACGGAGACTATACAGTAGGAATTGATTTTACTAACTTTAATGAGACTGTATCTGGAACAGAGTATATGGCAATTGTTATTGACAATGGTGAGAGTGAATTTTCATATGGTGATGGTTCGTTGATAAGAGTTAATTCATTTAAGATTAACGGACAGGAAGTTGATTTTTCATCGTTATATGCTACAACCGGTTCAGATGGTGATACAGTATTATATTTATACAATGCTTGGGTTGACAGTATTTATGGAAGAACCAATAATTATGGAATTGGTTCAGCAGCATCACAGTTAGTAACACAGGAAATGTTATCAGATGTTACAAGTATAGAGATTAACTTTACATTTGAGGATTCAAGAATATATCCTGTATCAAATGGTTCAGCACCGGCAGCCACAGGCGGTAATACACCGGCAACAGGCAGCGAGACTACATTGGCAGAGGGGGCTCTTACATTAGGAAGGCTTGTATATGTTCCGGGAAACTGGCAGGCAGCCTTCTGGGGAATGAATTCTTCTGATACTTATAATATGGATGGTATTGTGGCAGAATACTCACAGATTACAGGACCGGGACAGTATAGCACAACTCTTGATTTCACGGGAACCTCAGCAGGCAGCTTTGATGGAGTTGAGTTTGCGGCACTTTATATTGATAATGGAGAGGTATTATTCCCTGGCTATACAATCCGTATTGATGAGATACTTGTTAATGGTCAGGCAGTAAGCTTTGCCAAGCCATACACAACCACAGAGGATGGAGCTACAACAAGAGTTAATCTTTATAATGAATGGGTACTTGAGTGGATTAGCGGTCGTTCAGCAGATGGAAGTATGGACGGAGCTACTTCTGTAATACTTACTAAGGACCAGTTACAGGGTGTAAAGACAATTACTGTAAATTATACATATATTGCAGCGGACGGTTCAGTTCCAACATCACCTAATACAGGTGCAGAAAACTGTAATTATGTATATGTTATATTAATGGCTGCATTAATTGCAGGCTGTGCAGTAATTCTTAGAAGAAAAGCAAAAGAGAATATGTAATATGCAATTTAGCAGGTGGTGATACGACAATTGGTATAAGTCGGAT
>JAZQLB010000347.1:0-9789 GCA_045542475.1 Lachnospiraceae bacterium
GGTGTATCACTTTCGTGATACCGTTCTTCTGAAATCTTTTGGTTCTTTATTAAGAACCGTTAGAATTTTCAGGGTTGTTTCACTGTTCAGTTATCAAGGTTCTCTGTGCTTCGGTTTTGTGTTCCTCAGCGACAGCTTATTCATATTATCACAACATCTTTATCTTGTCAACAACTTTTTTTATTTTTTTTATTTAATTATTTGACACGATATTTCTCTCTTTCGGAGAGCGAATTTAATATTATCATCTTGATGATTTCTTGTCAACAACTTTTTTATATTTTTTTACTATTTTATTTTTAAACTATTATGGTACAATAAATATGCATTTGCTGATTGTTTTAATATGTATTTATATAAGAAGAGGTAAGAATGAATAACATTAACTATCAAAAAGAACTGGATAAAACAATAGCCGGACTTTCAGACAGTCAAAGTGTACCTTCTCTGCTGCTGCACAGCTGTTGTGCACCTTGCAGCAGCTATTGTCTTGAATATTTATCCCAATATTTTAAAATCACTATATTGTATTACAATCCAAACATTTCTCCTCCATCAGAATATGAAACAAGATTACATGAGCAGATAAGATTGATTAATGAGTTTCGCTCTGTTCACTCTATTTCAATAATAGATGCTATATATAATCCTGAGTATTTCTATTCCAGTGTGAAAGGACTTGAAAATGAACCTGAAGGTGGCAGACGTTGCTATGTATGCTATGAGCTTAGGCTTCGTGAGGCTGCCAAAATTGCCAAGGAAAATAATTTTGATTATTTTACAACCACCTTAAGCATAAGTCCATTAAAGAACGCCCAAAAGCTTAATGAGATTGGAAAGAGTCTTTCTGATGAATATGGAATATCTTATCTTTACTCAGATTTTAAAAAGAAAAACGGATATAAGCGTTCAATTGAATTATCCAAAGAATATAACCTGTACCGGCAGAATTTTTGTGGCTGTGTTTTTTCAAAAAATAATTCCAATATATAAAAGAAGCATTCCTTCATAGAGTATCTGATATCAGTCCCTATGAAGGAATGCTTCTTATTTATTTTGCCTGTAATATCTCATAAATATGTTCTTCAAACAAAATATTTGTAAACTCTATTGCACCATCAGAATTCAAATGATCTGAATCTCCAAACAGTTCATAATTATTGCAGAAACGTGAATCCTCAGAGTAATCATAATAAGATACACCTGTGTCTTCCATTACCTGACTAATTACTCCATTAAAGGCTTCCTTAAAATCATCCTGAACACAATCGTTATATGCCGAAGTATATGGAGTTGTGACCATTATCGGAATAACATCATGCTCCTTACATATCTCAATTATTTCATATAAAGAATCAATCAGTTCCTGCTTAAAGCAATATTTTCCGTCAATATAGTAATCTGAAACATGTCTGTCATATGCTGAAGCTGCATCTGTTGCAATATTTGGATTCTCTGCAGCATTAGCATCTTTAACCTCCTGTATCTCATTACTGTTTGAACCTGCTGGATTATTAGTAGATGCACTAATAATATAATTATCAAACTTTGCCGCCATTTCATATCTCATTCCCGAATAAAAGAAAGCCAGATAATTCCTCTTTACATATTCAAAAAATGGAGTTCTTATCATATTATCATAATCCAATATGTTATAATATCTTTTATTCTTGGTATTAAAATATTCCTCATCAAAATCATAATCCGACATAAATAATGAAACATAGGATATAGGAATAATCATAACTGAACCTTCATCCATCTTATCTATATACTGATTAACAATCCCTCTGTCATATTCTAACGATTGTGCTGTCAGAGAAAAGTTCATGCATCTGTATTCAGCCTCCAGGTCTTCGTAATTAAAACCAAACAGACCATGACTGTTTCCAATATTTGCAATTTGGATATCAGAAGGCATTGTATAGAATTTTTTAATCTCATCATCGTCATGTGATATATACAATTTGTATGCATTTTGAATCATACCGATTAAAAGCATTACGGCAATAAACATTGCCACCACTCTAAATATAAATTTTTTCATATATCAATCCACGTCCTGCTAAAACTGAAAATATATAAACTGCTGTTCCTGTACAAATGGCATAAAGAATAAAATTATCATAATAACAATAACCTGTATAACAGACTTTATAACAGTATTTGTTTTTTCAAATCTGCTGATTAAATCTTCCTTAAGTGAAAAATAATCATATACCATCAATAATATTACTGATATTAGCACTACTGTCATAGATGTATATGTAAGTACAGTAGAATTAACTATCATGTTCAGGCTCTGTGGCAGGGTAACACCACTCCTAAACAAATCCCTTATTACCAAAAGAGCATTTCTAACTCCCATTCTGAAGAAAATCCAGGTAATATTAACAATTACAAAGGTGATAATAACCTTTATCCACCAAACTAGCTTATTATCCTTTTTATCTTTTTTCTTCTTACCACCTAATTGTAAAAAACCGTGTAAACCGCCCCATACTACATAGTGCCAATCTGCACCATGCCACAAGCCGCTGACAATGAAAACAATTATCTTATTAAGGTTACATCTTATAACACTGCATCTGTTACCACCTAGCGGAATATACAGATAATCCCTGAACCACTGTGACAATGATATATGCCATCTACTCCAGAAATCCTTAATAGATGTAGCAAAATAAGGTGCTTTAAAATTCTCCATAAGATTAATGTTAAATAATTTTGCCACACCAACTGCTATATCCGAATATCCTGAAAAATCACAGTATATCTGGAAGGTAAATCCAACAACCGCTAATAATACATGAGGTCCCGGAAAAATTGTATAACCTTCCTCAAAATTAAATATATAATCAACTAATAATGCAAGATTGTCCGCAATAACTATTTTCTTAAAGAAACCTACTAACATCTTACTTATTCCATAGGATGCATTCTCATAGTCGAATTTCTTCGGATTCTGAATCTGAGGTAAAAGATTAGAAGCTCTTTCAATCGGACCTGCCACCAATTGAGGAAAGAATGAAATAAAGGTAGCATACTTTCCGAAGTGCTTCTCTGCCTTAATATCTCCTCTATATACGTCTATTACATAGCTTAGAGTCTGAAATGTATAGAATGAAATTCCAACCGGCAATACCAGATTAACCAGACTAATAGGCAATGAAATAGCAAATATTGAGCATATTCTGTTAATATTTATAATCGCAAAATTAAGATATTTAAAAACAAATAAAATACCAAAACAAATTACCAGTGCTGCCACAATATACAGCTTTTTCTTTTTTTGGTTGTCCGTCCGCTCTATTAAAAGGGCACATGCATATGAAACTACTGTTGTTATCAGTATCAGACATACATATTTTACATTCCATGACATATAAAAATAATAGCTTGCAACCAGCAATATAAACCACTTATACTTATCCTTTGTGAGCCAATACAATGAAAATACTATTGGACAAAAAATCAAAAAACTTAATGAATTGAATATCATAGTACTCCTTTAACTCCTGCTAAGAATATATGTTATAGGCTAATAAAGAAAAAAAGCTAAAAATAAAAATTTTTAGCTTTTAACTTATGAACGGAGAAAGAGGGATTCGAACCCTCGCGCCGCGTGAACGACCTACACCCTTAGCAGGGGCGCCTCTTCGGCCTCTTGAGTATTTCTCCGAATATCAAAAATTATTCAATTTTGACACGTGTATTATGATAACAAATTATCTGTCTGTTGTCAACTAATTTTTAATATTTCTTAAAAAAATAAATTTCTTCACAAAATTTAGTTTACCCTTATAATATAATATTATTCCGATTATTGATAATAATGATATAATTTCTGCAATTTTCCAGACTGTTTTTCCGGTATACTCCATTTCAATGTTCATCTCTACTCCAGGACCAACCAATATACCTATTCTGTTAGAATTACACTGCATAAGAGGAACTTTATTACCTGTAATAGTATCTATTGCTGTATATCCCGGATAATATAAAAGAGCTACCTCAATAAGACCCATGCCATCTGTATTATTTTTTACATTAAAAGAAGCATTGGTATATTTCTTGTGAAAATTGCTAACTTCAACATTCTCCTTATAGTAATTAAGAATCTTAAATGTATCCTCTACGCCCCACATCTTAAATACATTTAATGGCATATACTCTCCATTACCTACAATAGGAGTATAATTTCCACTTAATTCATCAATAAAGCTCAGCTCTTCCTTTGAATTATATTCTGTCGCAATGCTTGAAGATGCAAGAATGGTAAACTGTACAGCTCCAATCACCACAATAACAGAAGTAACTATTCTCTTTACCTTTTCATTATCTTTAATAATATTTAATCCTATTATCATTGAACCAATAATAAATATTATTGCTGCAGGTGCAATTCTATAAGGATACTGGAGATTAGAAATCATATTTGCAATAAAAAGTGTGCTTTCCTTTCCCTTAAAAAATGTAATAATTGCATCCCACGGAAAGAGATTTGTTGTCAGGAAGGTTACTACAACTGATAGCCCCACCCAGAATATATGCATAGCACTAAATTTTTTCTTAACAATCTGATATACTATTGCCACTATGCTGACTAAAGCAGCCAGACCTATTGATATACCATATTGTATTAAATATATCTGCATATACCATATCTCATAATTATACTCCGCGGTCTGGAATCTGAACATCTCCGAAAATTTAATTCCGCCACTTTGTATATTAGCAGTAACATTTCCCCATTGATTACATGGCATCTGAAGCTCGTTCATGCAGTCAAACCATGGTACAATAAACCAGATGTTAATCAGTACTGTAAAAATAACTATTTTTAACAATACAATAAAGGTATCCTTTTTAAAGGTTTTCTTCCATAAAAGAATACATACTATTACCGTTATAAAACCATATATTTCCGTACTTAATATATGTGACTGGATAACAGCAGTAAAGCCAATTGTAGGAAGAAGCCATCTTTTTGAATATTTTTCATCATATGGTTTGGTATATACATTCCACAATCCTAATACAATTATCGGCAATATTGCCATACCAATAGTCTCTGCTACTGCACCTCTGTAATATGATGTACAGAACTTATATACTGACAGAGTATACAGAGCTGAACCTATAATTCCAAAAAACCTCTTTTTACCAATCTCCTTAAACAGAAAATATGAGCTTAAAGCCATAGAGGTACTGATTAGCAATACAAAAATCTTATAGGTAAACTGTAAATTAAAACCCATAAGTCTCATTAATGCAGGTATATAGAAAAATAATCCTCCATAAAAAATCGATACCGCATACCCGTGGCCATATTGATATGTAGGTTCAACCTTTACAGGAAACTGACCTGCTAAAAGACCATCCTTTACTCCTTCTATTCTTACAATATGAAAAAAGGTATCAAATCCAACAGTAAGATATTTTGTAAATATAGGCAATGATGACAATATAATAATTCCCATTAAAGCTAATATAACCAAAACATCATTTCTTGATATTGTAACCAGCTTATTTTTTATTAAACATATTGTATATGTTATTAATATTATGCCAATAACTGCAAATAACAGACACCAATATGTATAGTTTGTTTCTTTTACTGTTATGGAATTAAAATTAACCGGTATATCATTGAAATGATATGCTTTTATACATACCTCTGAGGATAAGCCTGTCACCCACAGCTCAAAGCTTTCTTCGTTAAACTGATGAGACAATATCATTCCCTGAGTAATTACTTTTCCATTATACCAGGAATTAGCATTTAACTGAGTAGGTACAATCATAACATTGTCTTCAACCACATCATAATCAATATCTACCATATATCTTCCAAACCTTAAATCCATCACATATTCTTCCGGATTATCTGTTGGAATATTATACTTTTCCTTTGGAATAATCAGCATAATAACAGCAGTCAGCAACATAAACATTTCTACTGCAAATATATACACCGCTTTTTTATCTTCCTTTAGTATTCTTTTTAAAAGCATATAAAAAGCTCCTCCAAAATCTATTTTTATATAAATCAATCATAGTTATAATAATATATATAAAAGTAATTATTGACACAACTTCAGCTAATTTCCAGATGTTTTTACCGTTATAAGCTATACTTATATCGTAGTCCCTGCCCGGCTCAACAATTACCTCTACTCTTCCTTTTGCGCTTCTTTGTACCTCAATACTCTCTCCGGTAAGTTTGTCAATAGCCGAATATCCCGGATAATATATTAACGGAACTGTTAATTTTCCTGTTGATGATGTTGGATTACTAACCCTTGCATTAATATTAGTATACTCCTTATTGTATTCGATAACATTAATATTTTCCGCTATATAGAAGGTATCTACACAATCTTCCTTTGCCATTATCTCTTTGTTATCCAGTATAGGAAAATATTCTCCGTTAATTATATAGTTATTGTGTGCTGAATCCTCTGAATTAATAAAATTAAGCTTTGCTTCCGTCTGGATTGCAATCATAGTTATGGCAGAATTTAAAATAACATTCTGGATTACAGCAATTACACATATTCCTATAACCAAGCCAGCTGCTATCCTATTATACTTTCTGCTAAGCATTCTTATGGCAAGGATAATGAATATAGCCATAAAAAGAGTAGCAATAGTCAGTAGCCTATAAGTAAATTGAATACTGTTTATCAAATTAATAATTATTTTTCCGAATGAACCCAGTCTTACATGTGAAAACATGAGAATTCTGTCCCATGGAAAATATATTGTAGACATTATAGTGGTTATAAATGATAATCCACCCCATAATATATATTTTTTAATGTCCCTTTTATTTTTTACTGTGCCTGTAAAAATAACCAATAAAGAAATAATTACGCCAAGCCCCAATGCAAATCCTGCACCCAGATTATACACATGAGTAGTATAATCCCAGCCATTTTTTTGCGGAATCTGAAAATCGAACAAATTATTCCCACTTACTCCAGTACCCTGAATGAAAAGATTAATATTACTCCAGGTTGTAATATTCATTTTATAATTAATTATACCATCAATAAATGGAACCAAAAAACCAAGATTTAATAATATTGTTACCACAAAAAACTTAAATAAAAGTAACAAGGTATTTTTTTTTAAAGTCTTTTTCCAAAGTATAATACAAATTAAAATTGATATCGCTGCCACTATCTCCGTACTTAAAACATGGGACTGTATCAGACAGGTATAGCCTAAGCATAAAGGAATCCACCTTTTATTATACCTTTCATCATAAGGCTTAGTATATATATTCCATAATGCCAAAGCAATTATAGGAATTATCGCCATTGCAATTGTTTCACCAAGTGCACCCCTATAATATGTATCCATAAAGCGATATACAGACAAGCAGTATAATATACTTCCTGCCACTCCCCATCTTTTATCGGAGGCTATCTCCTTAAAAAGATAATACGAGCCCCATACAGTTAACGCATTAATCAGTATTATCAATACCTTATAACTAAATTGCAGTGTAAAGCCCAATAACCTCATAATGGCAGGTATATATAAAAACAGATTTCCATAGTATGTTGAAGTGGCATATCCGTACCCATTTAAAAAGGTTGGGTCTATCTTTACGGGAAACTGCCCTGACAGTAATCCATCCTTGATTCCCTCTATTCTTAGCATATGAAAAGCTGTATCAAAGCATATAAGAGTATATTCCGTAAATAATGGCATTGAGCATATTAAAACACACGCTGTTAATATAATAAAGATTATAATATTTTCTCTGTTAAATAAGCATTTTTTTACTAATACTCTTGTTAAAACAGTAATTATTATAGAGAATATAACCACAAGCATTACACATACTTTTGCATATAAGGTCTCTCTTATGGTTATTGTATCTATACTATTATTATTAGCAATATCAAGCCTTACATCTGAATTAATTCCTGTAACCCATAATTCAAATTCATGTTCATTCCTTATATATTTATTATCACTACCCTTATTAGAAATATTCTGTACCTCTGAAAGAACCAAACCATTATACCATTTACTGCTTTCCTGTATAGGCAATATAGTCATTTTTGAATTCTGCCAGCCATATTCTATATCAACTATATATCTTCCATATCCAAGATTAATTGTTTCCGAAAAACTATTTTCCTTTAATAGTGTATATTCCTTCCCGGGAATTAACAGTGATATAATGCAACAAAACAGAAGTACAATTTCTAATATGTAAAGACATCTTAATTTCTTAGGCATATTATGAATTAATGCTTTCATATAAATCATTTCCCTCTGAATCTATTACAACAATTACAGGTAAATCCTTAACCTCAAGCATTCTGATTGCTTCTGTTCCCAAATCATCATAGGCAATAACCTCTGAGGAAATTATACATTTTGAAAGAAGTGCCCCAGCACCTCCTACGGCTGCAAAATATACTGCATTATTTCTAATAATAGCTTCATGTACTTCCTTATTACGTTTTCCCTTTCCAATCATTCCCTTTAAACCTAAATCAAGAAGACTTGGTGTATATTTATCCATTCTGCTTGATGTTGTAGGACCTGCTGAACCAATCGGACGGCCTTCCCTTGCAGGAGATGGTCCCATATAATAAATAACATTATTTTCCATACTTATTGGAAGCTCCCTGCCCTCATTAAGAGCTTCATACATTCTCTTGTGAGCTGCATCTCTTGCTGTATATATTACTCCCGAAATATATACATAATCTCCTGCTTTAAGAGCTTTTGCTGTCTCATCATCTATTGGTGTATTGATATATTTGTTCATATTATTCTCCGTTTTTATTTATTGGCTATACTCTTTTTTCTGAAATAATACATGTATATAATAATACCAAAGAAAGTAGCTAACGATATTATTTCACATACCTTCCATGTAAGCTTTCCTGTATATTTTAATTCTATATCCATTTCCTGATATGCCGGTATAACAAAAAATATCTGCCCATTATCAGCTCTGAATACATTAACCTTTTCATTAGTATTTAAATCCTTTGCAGAATAACCAAGGTAATATATTAATGGTATATTTACTGTTCCATTACCATCAGTTATATTCTTAACCTTAATGTATACATTGGTATAATTCTTGTTATATTCCAAAACCTCAACATTATTAGCTGTATAACGGCTTCCATTAGCTGAAAAACTTCCCCATGTACCATTAACATCAACAGGGGTATATTCACCGTTTCCTGTATTCATACTGTATCCGCTATTCTCATATATATATGGTATCTGCTCCTTTGAATTATTTTGTGTTGAAATAACAGAAGCTTCCAATATAGTGTATTGTGTAACTGTTATTCCAAGCAGTAAAATAATTATTACCAAGCTTAAGTTTTTGTTATGTTTTTCCAAATACTTTAAGACTATAATAGCTGCCATAGTAACAACTAAGGTTGTAACAATTGCTATTCTGTATGGGTATTGTATGTTTGCAATCATATTAGCAATCATTATTCCAAGACCACCCAGTTTTGTGCTGAATAATTCAATAAGCTTATTCCATGGAAATCTGTTTGTTACTGCAAATATTAAAATTAATGATAATACCTGAAAGAACAATAATTTTTTAATATTTTCTTTTTTTATTATTTTCCAGACTAATAAGCAAAATGAAATTATTACACACAATCCTATGCTTAAACCAAGACCTATGGTATATTCCTGCATATACCATACCTCTGTATCAAAGGACGGAAATTCAAAAACGAATAAATCTCTTATAGCAATTCCACCCTCCTGTAATACAGC
>JAZQLB010000348.1:0-3687 GCA_045542475.1 Lachnospiraceae bacterium
AAGCCACAGGATGAATTTAAGGGTTCGGACTTTTTGTCAGGGCTTAGAGGAAAGCTTGTATTTTCCTTTGAGGATATAAGAGTTCATTTTATGGAAAGTGAAACCATTAATGGAATTAGCGGCGGAACATTAGGTGATGTAGACGAGATTGAATATGAGGATGAACCGGTTTTAGAGGTTATTGCACCGAAGGATATGGGAACTATTTATCTTAAGGCGTATCAGGGTGAGGTATATTCAAATACAAGATGGAAGAATTTTTCGGACAATGTATATAAGAAGAATAAGGATGTATTTAAGGCTTGTGAATATGCCGGCTTCTGCCCACAGACATCTATGCAGGATACCTTGGGACTACTTGCAAAATATTATACTGGTGGTGCAGATTATCTGGATTATGCAATTGAGGTAAAGCAGCTTCTTTCAAGGGACAGCTATGATTATATTCCGTCATGGGTAATAAATAATTATGAGACGGAAACGAGTCTTGAGTTTCAATATGATAGAGCAGTAGGCCTGCAAAAGGGTGGTGCTAATGAGGATGGCTTTTATGAGTATTATTCAAGAAGCTGGCAGAATCCAGAGGATATTGCACTTTTATTCGAGGCAGTCAAGGCAGAGGACGATGGATTTTCTGATTTGTATATAAGAGATTATATGGAAGCAGAGAAGTTGTACAGGGAATTTGTATATGATAACTATCTTGAAGTAAATACTGATGCCGGTGAAGCTATTAAAGAGGAGCTTATGGAAGCTATAATTAAAGGGGATTATAGTATTAATGATAATGCCGGAAAGCTCTGCTTTATACAGGATACAATAGATTATTTTGATAAAAACTACACATATACTCTGGCACCAGGAAAAACACCGGAGGATGAGGATTTCGTGGAATATTTCCTGTTTGAGACAAAAAAGGGATATTGTACTTATTTTGCATCCTCTGCTGTAATGATTTTCAGAAGTGCAGGGATTCCTGCAAGATATGTGGAGGGATATGTTGTACCGGAGCAGCTTTTTACTAAAAGAACCGGAATGCGGGAGAAGGTGTGGGGCTGTATTGGTACAAATAATTTTGAATATGAGCTTGAATATTCAACAGCAATTGTTACAGACAGATATGCACATGCATGGGTTGAGGTATATATGGATGGGCTTGGCTGGATGACTATTGATGTTACACCGGGTTATTCACATGATTATAATGTAAAAGACCTTTTGAAGGAAGAGGCAGAAGAAAAGGAAAGTAACTACTCCGAAGAAAATACTACAGAAGAGGTAAGTGAACCACAGACAGAAGAGCAGCAGGAGTCTGACGAAAAAGAGAGTGAAAACCAAAAGCAGGAAGATAATACTGAGGAGCCGTCAGAAGAAAATATGCAGGATACAACAGCACAGGGGGGGACTGCTTCTGAGGGTAATAATAAGTATGGTAATGAATACGGCGAGAAATACAGTAAGTATTATAAGGAGAAATATTCCGTTACAGGCGCTCTCAAAGGATTTTTTAAGGATATGGTAAGGTCTGGAAGAATAGTACTTATTTTTCTGATTAATACATTAAAAATCCTTGCTATACCTATTATTTTGATTACTTTTATGCTGTATAGAAAAAAATATATGGAAGAAAAGCGCAATAGATTGTATAATGAAAGTTGTGGGCTGACAGGTATAGAAAGAATTGTTGCCATAATGCAGTATTACGAGAAAATTATGTCGTTTGCAGGCTTAAAGCAGGGTATTGATGAGAGCTATAGAGAATACTTTGACCGGCTTGCAGTATTGCGCACAGATAGGGATGACAGCATTAATGTTTTATCTGACAGGCTGTTTGAACAATTTGGTGATATTGTAAGAATAATGGACAAAGTCCTGTATTCTAATGTTGAGCCGACAGAAGATGAAGTCATGAAGGTGATGGTCTTTGTTAATATGACAAGGCAGTTGATTATATGTGATGATACAAAGGCATTTAAGAAATTTTTATTTATATATATTTATGCCTATTAGTTTACCTAAATGATAAGGTATTATTGTAACATGGAGGAAAAAAATGATTAGAGCTTGTTTTGGTAAGGTGCTAAAGAAAATGGCACTAAAGGTAATGACGTTTTCACTGATAACAGCGGTGGCATTTGGAATGCCGGGGAATGTGATGGATGTATCAGCAATGGATGCAGATGGTGATATTGTTATTGTAATTGATCCCGGTCATGGTGGTAACGACCCGGGGAAAGTCGGTGTTAACGGAGTAAAGGAAGAGGATGTTAATTACGAAATAGCAGTTCAGATGAGAGCAGAGCTGGCAAAGTATGATGGTGTAAAGGTATATCTGACCAGACCGGAGGACAGCTGGTTTACTAATACAGGTCGTGCTATGGTGGCTGCTGCGCTGGATGCGGATTTCATTATTAGTCTTCATAATAATAGTGGTACTGAGACAAGTGCGGGGGCTATTGTATATACTTCTGTATTACCATTATACAGCAGTATTACAGCAGATATGGGTAATTATATTCTGGAGAATCTGCAGATACTTGGTATTAAGAATAACGGAATTCAGACACGTAATTCTACTGAGTATGAAGGAGAGGATTACTATACATTAATGGCAGAGGCCATGCGTGCAGGAACACCGGCTGTGCTTATTGAGCATTGCTTCCTTAGTAATCCGGTTGATTCGCTTCATGTTTCTCATGAAGATGGAAGCATGGATTATGAAAAAATCAAGAAAATCGGTCAGGCAGATGCGGATGCAGTAATAAGATATTTTAATCTTGAGAAAAATGTAGCTGTAGCTGATTCAAATACCACAGTTTCACTTGAGAAGGGATATTCTGTTGAGGTAACACCGAAAACAGCAGGAATTGGTGATTTATCTTGGGTAAGCAGTAATGAGAGTGTGGTTGTTGTCGATGAATATGGTGTGGCGACAGCTGTTAATAGTGGTTCCTGCGAGGTAATGTACTCATATTCAGATGGAACTACAGGCTCTCTTAAAATCGAGGTTGCAATTCCGGAGCAGGTGGCATTGGTGGGTGCTATTGACCCTACCTTCTATGATACTGCGGAGGAATTTGCTGCAATAGATATGAACAGCGTAATTGCCAATGTTATATATAGTGATGGCTCGGCAAAAAGCGTAACAATTGATTCCTTTGGGGCGGTTGATTATTCAATAGTAGGAGTTCAGGATATTCCTATAACCTATGGTATGCTTAGCGGATATGTAAGAGTATTGTATACACCGCAGGAATATGTACCGGAGGTGACGTCTAAGGAGACAGAGGCACCAACTGAACCGGAGACAACAACGGAGGCAGTTACGGAGGATGTTACGGAAACCCAGTCAGCATCGACGGAAGATGATGAAGAGGGAGGTATGGTATTTGATATATATACCATTGTAAAGTTTGCGGCAGCTATTATTATTGTATCGGTAATCGGTACTGCAATTTATCTTATAGAGAATAAAATAAGCAGCAAAAAGAGAAAAAACAGAAGGAGACGTAGATATTAATGTTGGGTAGAAAAGGAACATCCAAAATGAATTTTGGAAAAATGTTAGCTAAGGCAATTGCTGTTGTGATTGTTTTTTTGGCGGCATTTATCGGTATACCGCAAGAGGTATATGCAAGGGATTCGGATGGGGATTTGGTAATAATTATTGACCCCGGACATGGTGGT
>JAZQLB010000349.1:0-8176 GCA_045542475.1 Lachnospiraceae bacterium
TTATTATTTCTGCAATAGTGACATTGCTTATATTTTACAATATATATCAGGGAAGTATTATGTTGGGGTCCTTTTTGGCATTTGTCTTACTTGAGTTGTTGACAATAGTAATAAGTATAGTGATGGTTTCTATAACAATAAATCGAAAGAATTCAGTAATCAGGGATATGGAGACTATATGCGATACAATTAGTATTCTTTCGCAAAATGAAATGCCGGATAAGGTGGAAATATCAGAAAAGTCATTGTTATATGATTCAGCAGACAAGCTTATGAACATAAGTAAAACTATGCAGGAGGCTATTGCTAAGGGAATCGCCAGCGAAAAGCTTAAGGTGGAATTAATAACCAATGTATCCCACGACCTAAAGACTCCTATGACCTCCATCGTAGGCTATGGGGAGATTCTTGAGAAAATGGAGCTGTCCGATGAAGCAAGAGAGTATGTGAGAAGGCTTAATCACAAGTCAAGGTATCTTCTTGAGATGTTAGAGGATGTATTTGACTTATCCAAGGCATCTACAGGTAATGCTGTAATGAATATGGCAGAGCTTGATTTGGTAAAGCTGCTTAATCAGACTATTGCAGAGGCTGATGACAGGCTTGAGGCTCTTGGCGTTAAGGTGTGCAGCAGACTGGGCGACAATGGAGTTATAGTCAATACTGATGGAAACAGAATGCACCGTGTATTTCAGAATCTTCTTGATAACGCCATAAAGTATAGCCTTAAAGGCAGCAGAATATTTATCAGCTTATTGGTAGAAAATGATACAGCAAGAGTAGAGATAATGAATACCTCCTCCTATGAAATGAATTTTACGCCGGAGAGAATTACGGAGCGTTTCGTAAGAGGCAATGAAGCAAGAACCGGAGAGGGAAGCGGAATCGGGCTTGCCATTGCAAAGACCTATACGGAGAGCTGTGGCGGACAGTTTGAGATTGATATTAAGGGAGATACCTTTACCGCAATAGTAAGTATACCCATTATAAAAATTGAAAGATAATTGAAAGATTAATAAAAAAGAATCGAAAGAATAAAATGTTACTCTAACACCGAAAGTGAGGTAAGTGTTATGAGTAACTTTTTATTTTCTTTTCTAGTGCCCTTTATTGTGGTGATGATAAGCTTTTTAATTAGGGGTGTGATGCCTTTTGGGGAACTGAGCCTTTTGTCCATGGATGCATGGGGACAGTATTTTCCTATGCTGTGTGAAATGAAGGAAGCTTTGAAAACGGGTGAAGTATTCTGGTCCTTTAGTGGTGGTCTGGGCTTTAATCTATGGGTACAGAATGCTTATTATACAAATAGCGTTTTGTGGATTTTATTATACATACTTCCTGACAGTATGATGGTTGCAGGTGTTAATGTAATTACAGCAATTAGAATAGGTCTTGCAGGACTTAGCTTCTGTTATTATCTGAATAGGCAGGAGTGCTTTAAATCTTGTAAAAAGGGATCTGCAGCTGTTATATTCACAAGTGCGTATGCACTTTCGGGGTACGTATTGGCATTTATCAATCAGTTTATGTGGATGGATGTAGTTATTATACTGCCACTGGTTGTTGCGGGGCTGGATGGAATTGTGACGACGGGAAAGATAGAGAGAAGAAGCTGTGTGATATATGTTTTGGCGTTGTTCTATGCAATCTGGTCAAATTTCTATGTTGGATATATGGTGTGTCTGTTTTCAGTGGTGTATTTTATCGGGTGCATAATATCGGTAAAAAGGGAGAGCGGTCAGGCAGTAAGAAATATTATAGGCTTTGGAGTATGCTCATGTTTAGCAGGTGGCTTGGCTGGGGTGATACTGGTTCCGGTGTATATGGGGTTAAAAAGAACCATAGCATCAGGGCTTGGATATACTGGAAAAATAGAGTTATACCATTCCTTTACGGATATTATGAAGAAATTTCTTCCCTTGTCGGCGGCGTCACATGAATATGAGGCGGCAAATGTATATTGTGGGCTTATAACCCTTATATTGTGTGTGTTATCCTTTAAGTATGTGAGGAAAAGCGTAAGGGAAAGGGCTTGCTTCATTGTGGCGGTGGTATTTTTCTATGCATCCCTTAATACGAATTTGCTTGATTATGTGTGGCATGGCTTTCATTTTCCAAATCAGCTGCCGGGAAGATGGAGCTTCGTGCTGGTATTTCTTACAGTGAAGGAGGCGTACCTTTGCTTTAATTGTATTATGGCTGACAGGGAGAGTAATTTAAGGATGGGAATATTGATACTTCTTGCAACGGAGCTTTTGATTAATGCGGGCTTAAGCCTTATAAAGGATGTAAGGATGATTGATGGAGCAGGCTTTAATGCTTATTATTTGGCGGTAAAGGAATGTGTGACAGATAGTAAGAATGAGGATTTTTTCAGAATGGAGCTTTGTGAGCCTTATAATTTTAATGAGGGTCAGCTGTGCGGATATAATGGAATCAGCCATTATTCCTCTACCATGAGTGAGGCGGAGTATAATTTCTTTGGACGGCTTGGAATGCCTATATATGCCAGAAATGTAAGCACCAGATATCAGCCGGAGCCGGGGGCGGACGCCTTATTAGGGGTGAAATATCTGATTGAGTGGAAGGATGGAGCATATGCCATAAAGGAGAATGAGAATTATCTTTCCCTTGCCTTTATAGTGGATGAGAGTGAATATGAGCAGTTTTTAGATAGTATGCTTTTAGGAAATTTAAGTGAAAATGAGGTGGCAGAGCTTATTTCTGCTAAGGTTACGGGTGAGCTTGAAATAAATGAATATAGAAACAGCCGGATTTCAGGCTTTATTACTACTGAGGGTGGTATGCTTATAACCACTCTGCCTGAAGAGGGTGGCTGGGAAATATATATTGACGGAGAAAAGCAGGTGATAATAAGCCTTTTTGATTATCTGTGTGGAGTAAGGTGTGATGAGGGAAGACATTATATTGAAATGCGTTACAGTGTGCCGGGATTGGATGTGGGATTTGCGATTAGTATACTTTCTTTTATAATTGGGATAGCTTTATTCAGGAAAAGGTCTTTTTAAAGCTGATTGGAACTTAATCATAGTATTTTAATGTCTTGTAAAGAAATATGCTATTGTTATTGCCGGTTTACGGGAGTATATTTTAAATAGAAGATATTTTGCAGGAGGGTTACTATGATTCGTTTATTTAATCTGCATAATGTGCGTAAGCAGACGGAGCTTGAAGAAATGTGGGATGTGACTTTGGCAGACGGAAGGACATATACCATGCTTGTACCGGGCTGCTGGGAGCAGCATCCTGATTTGGTTAATTACAGGGGAAAGGCAACCTATGTAAAAAAGATTAATCTTAATAAGGATACCAATGTCCGTCTTGAATTTAAGGGTGTGAGTCATACGGCGGATGTGTATTTTGATAATGAGTTTGTGGTACATCATTATAATGCCTATACGCCATTTGCAGGTATAATTAAAAATGTAAAGGCAGGAGAGCATGTAATCAGGGTGGAGATTGATAATTCCTTTAATGAAGGTTCTGCTCTTCACGTGCCAAATGACTATTATACCTATGGCGGAATTACAAGACCGGTTGCTCTTGAAGAGGTGGGAGATGCGTATATTGAGAATATGCATTTTACACCAAAAAGAGCAGGTGAGGCTTGGGAAGGTAAAATTGAGGTAAGGGTTCATAATGTGGGCAAGTGTGATAGACAGCTTAAGCTGGTGTGTCTGTTGGCAGGTAAGGAGCTTGTGACCGAGGCTGTAATAAAGGCGGGTGCACTCGAAACGATAGAGCTAAACAGCATATTTAAGGATGTTGAGGCGTGGAGTATGTCTAATCCGAAATTATATGAGCTGAATACTATGCTTGAACAGAACGGAGTTGTTATTGACGATTATATCGACAGGGTAGGCTTTAGGGCGATTTCACTTAAAGATAACAGAATATGTCTTAATGGAGAGCCTGTGTTTCTGCTTGGTTTTAACCGCCATGAGGATTATGGTAATATTGGATGCGCCATTCCGCCACAGCTTATGGCGCAGGATTTGGATTTGATGCAGGATATGGGAGCTAACTCAGTCAGAACCTGCCACTACCCAAATGATGAACGTTTTCTTGATATGTGCGATGAAAGAGGTATTCTTGTGTGGGAGGAAAATCATGCAAGAGGTTTGGAGCTTTCGCGAATGCAAAATCCTAATTTTGAGAAGCAGTGCGAGGATTGTATCGCAGAAATGATTGAAAAGCATTATAATCATCCTTCAATCGTAATCTGGGGCATTTTAAACGAATGTGAAAGTGCTATGGAGGATGGCAGAAGAATGTATAAGAAGCAGTACGAGCAGATTAAGAGTCTTGATACAACCAGACCTACAACATCTGCCACCTGCAGGCATTTTACTGATATTTGTCTTGATTTACCAGATGTGGTTTCCTTTAACATATATTCAGGCTGGTATGAGGATGTACCTGTAATCGGCAGACATAATGATGAAATGGAATGGATTGAGAAAAATGGCGGTGCCGGTAAGCCTGTAATCGTAAGTGAATTTGGTGCCGGTGCAATCTACGGCTTTAGAGACCGAACCAGAAGTAAATGGAGCGAGGAACGTCAGGCAGACATTCTTCATGAGAATTTCGAGGTCTATAAAAACGACAACCGCCTAACAGGAATATACATCTGGCAGTTCTGTGATTGCAGAGTAACAGAAGAAGAGTGGTTCGCCGCCCGCCCAAAATCTCACAACAACAAAGGCATAGTAGACGAATACCGCCGTCCAAAGGAAGCCTATGACACAGTAAAGCAGGCATATACTACTTGGAACATGAAATAATAGTCATATAATACGCAGTCATGAACCAAAAATAACAAATCATATATTGATAGCACAATTAATCTCTTAAAAGTATATTCTTTCAGTAACCAGAAATAAGAGGGTGGGGATATGTTTTTATAAACCATTTTTGGCGTTCTTAGCAGAGGTGAAATCCATCACCTAGAACACCTTAGGCTCGAAGGCGTTCCTGAGAGTCTTAGGCGTTCTTGGTGATTAGTTCACCGGCAGCGTTGCCAATTGGTTGATGGAAATATATTCCCGCTATCCTGTTTCGTCCGCTTACGAACCAATATATTTTATAAAATTTTAATTGTGTTTTTCTATCTCATTTGTTATATTGGTTGTATAACAAGGATGAAATGGTGAGAGCATGATTTTTAGAATTGATTTTAATAGTGATGAAGCCATATATATTCAGCTGCGCAATCAGATAATTAATTGCATAGCTATGGAAGAGATACATGATGGAGATATTCTGCCCTCAGTAAGACAGCTTGCCGATACGGTGGGCATTAATATGCATACAGTGAATAAGGCATATTCTGTTTTAAGGGAAGAGGGCTTTATCAGACTGGACAAAAGAAGAGGGGCAGTTATTGAGGTAGACATGAACAAGCTTCGTGCTATGCAGGAGTTATCAAATGACCTGCGCCTTATAGTTGCCAGAGCGTTATGCAAGAATCTTAACCCGGACGAGATTCATAATATTCTTGATGAAATAATATATGAGTATACGGGAGAAAATGAGGGATAGTCTATGTTATGTGAAATATGTGGAAAGAATGAAGCAACCTTTCACTATTCAGAGGTTGTGAATGGAAAGAAAACGGAGCATCATTTGTGTAATGAATGTGCTGCTAATACGGATATAAGCTATTATTCAAGCCTGTTTGATAATGAGGGCGGTATCGGGCAGCTTTTATCGGGGCTTCTTGGGAATGCCTTTGGTATAGGTGAGCCACAGGATCCAAAGAAGCATATTATGTGCCCAAGATGCGGTATGAGCTATGGAGAATTTGTTAAGAATTCTACCTTTGGCTGTAACGAGTGCTATGATGTATTTGGACCATTACTGGATGACAGTATTAAAAAATTACAGGGCAGTCTGCTTCACGCAGGTAAGAAGCCTAAGCTTGGCAGCAGCGTGGAACTGTTTAACGAAGAAGCAGAAAATAAGGAAGAGGATGAAGCTGTAGCAGCTTCTGACAGTCAGCTTACAGAGCTTCGTAAGGAGGTCGAGGTTTTATCAAGACGACTTAAGCTGGCGGTTGCCGAAGAGGATTTTGAGGAAGCGGCACGCCTTAGAGATAAAATAAAAGAGATGAAGTTATGTATTGAAAGGATATCAGACAATGCTTAAATGGTATGAAAAAAAGGGCAGGAATGAAGATGTAGTTATTTCGAGCAGAATACGCCTTGCCAGAAATACAACTCAGTATCCTTTTTCTGCTAAAATAAATGCAACAGATGCGGTGCAACTCGTATCAGATGGTCTTTCATATATTCAGAACAGTGCATATGGTGAGATAATGAATAGTATTTCAATGAAGGATATCGGAGAGGTTTTAAGACACTCACTTCATGAGCAGCTTATTATTAATCCGTATATGGCAGGACGGTCTGATGGTGCTGTATCTGTATCAGAGGACGAGGGACTCTCTGTTATGTTTAACAGTGAGGACCATATAAGGATTCAGGCGATAATATCGGGAATGGATATGGATGCCTGCTATAAGGCGGCGGATGCAATGGACGACTGTCTTGAGGAGCGTTTTGGGTATGCATATAGTGAGAAATTTGGATATCATACTACATTTCCAACTAATGTAGGTACAGGAATGAGAGCCTGCTACAGACTCCACCTTCCGGCACTTGCTAATACCAAGAAACTGCAGCTCTTAGTTGGAGAACTCGGTAGATTTGGTGTCAGATTAAGCTCCTGCTATGGTGATAGTGTGAATGGAATGGGGGATATTTATCAGATTTCTAATCAGAGGACATTAGGACAGTCAGAGAAGGATATTATTCATAATTTAAACAGTGTGGTAGTTCAGTTAGTTGAGCAGGAGAGAGAACTCAGACATGAATTTGTTGAAACAAGCCGAATAAAAGCGGAGGATGAAGCATATAAATCTTATGGTGTTTTAAAATATTCACGATATTTAACGCTTAAGAATGCCATGATTCTTCTGTCAGAAATAAGAATGGGCTTAAGCTGCGGTACAATAAAGTTTAAGGATGCGGATAATTTTTCGGCATATGGGCTGATGCTTGCTATACAGCCAAGAACTATTCAATATGCGGTCGGCAGGGAAAAGTCCATGTCTGTTGAAGAGGTGGATATCGAAAGAGCAAGAATTATCAGGGAGGCTATTCCTGAATTAGAATAATTACGGTGGCAGCTGCCACAGGAAATGAGGAAGCTATGAATAGAGGTTTTACAAAGAAAGCACAGGAGGCACTTGCATATGCAGCAAAGGCGGCAAGTGAACTGGGGCATTTATCAGTAGGAACAGAGCATATTTTACTTGGACTTTTGAGAGTGAAGGATTCTGTTGCTGCTTCGGTGCTTGAGACTAATGGAGCAGATGAGGAGAGAATAGAGGAAATTTTACGCCAGCTTATATCGCCACAGCAGGCGGTTAATGTAGCAGAGCCGGATTCATATACACCAAGAGCAAAAAGAACTCTTGATCAGGCGGCGAGAGAAGCAATACGTTTTAAATCCCAGCTCATTGGAACGGAGCATATACTTATTGCTCTGATTAAGGAGCCGGAAAGTGTTGCTACAAGGATTATGGGTACAATTGGTGTGAATATCCAAAAGACATATGTTGATCTGCTTATTGCCATGGGTGAGGACAGCAGTGCATATAAGGAGGATTTTCAGGAGGGTAAGCAAAGAAACAAAAAAAGCCCTACAGGCACCATTGACCAGTACAGCAGGGATTTGACAAGACTGGCAGCGGAAGGTAAATTAGACCCTGTAATTTGCAGGGAATCAGAAATACAGCGTGTTATTCAGATAAGCAGCAGAAGAACAAAGAATAATCCATGTCTTATTGGAGAGCCTGGCGTTGGCAAAACTGCAATTGCTGAAGGATTAGCTCTAAAAATTGCTTTGGGTGAGGCACCTGAAATTTTAAACGGTAAAAGATTGATTTCTCTGGACCTTACAGGAATGGTTGCAGGAACAAAATACCGTGGCGACTTCGAAGAAAGAATTAAATCAATAATTGAAGAAGTTGTAGCTAATGAAGATATAATTTTATTTATTGACGAGGTTCATACCCTAATAGGAACAGGCTCGGCAGAAGGTGCTACCGATGCAGCAAACATACTGAAGCCTGCGCTTGCACGCGGTGATA
>JAZQLB010000350.1:0-2814 GCA_045542475.1 Lachnospiraceae bacterium
TGTTTAATATGGTTAGTGTATAGTATGTGACACAGTTACTTTGTAATTAGTGTCAAAGGCAATGCCGCTTGCGGCATTAAGGCTGCACGCGGAAGTTATGTAAGAAGCATTTATGGTTCTTACATAACTTCCGGGTGTAGCCTTGGGCACCACAGGTGACCATTGCCTTTGACACGTCACTTACGCAATCACACAGAATGGAGAACTATGAAGAAAATATCAGTTTTAGGGTCAACAGGCTCTATTGGAACACAGACGTTGGATGTGGTTCGTAATAATAAGGATTTAAAGGTTGTAGCACTTGCAGCAGGTAAGAATGTAAAGCTTATGGAGCAGCAGATTCGTGAGTTTATGCCAGAATATGTCTGCATGGCTGATGAGGAATCCATTAATGAGCTTAAAGTTTTAACCAAAGACCTTAGCCTGAACTATGGTTATGGTATGCAGGGACTTATTGAAGCTGCTACAATTAATGAAGCTGAGATAGTAGTAACTGCAGTTGTAGGAATGATGGGAATTGTTCCTACAATTGAAGCAATTAAGGCAAAGAAAAACATTGCTCTTGCCAACAAGGAGACTCTTGTTACGGCAGGACATATTATAATGAAGCTGGCAAAGGAAAAGGGAGTTAAGATTCTGCCTGTTGACAGCGAACATAGTGCAATATTCCAGTGCTTAAACGGAGAAAATAAAAAGGAAATCCACAAAATCCTTTTAACTGCTTCTGGTGGTCCTTTCAGGGGTAAAACCATAGAGCAGATGAAGGATATTAAGGTTGAGGATGCTCTAAAGCACCCTAACTGGGCTATGGGAAGGAAGATTACAATCGATTCATCCACCATGGTTAATAAGGGACTGGAAGTAATGGAGGCAAAATGGCTTTTTGATGTGGAGCTTGATGATGTGCAGGTAGTGGTTCAGCCACAGAGTATTATTCACTCCATGATTGAATTTGCAGATGGTGCAGTTATGGCGCAGCTTGGCACACCTGATATGAGACTGCCAATTCAGTATGCACTGTACTATCCGGAAAGACGACCAATGAATACGGAGAGACTTGATTTCTGGAAGATAAGCCAGATTACCTTTGAGAAGCCTGATATGGAGAATTTCCGTGGACTGGCTCTTGCATATGAGGCGGGAAGAAGAGGGGGAAATATCCCTACACTTTATAATGCTGCCAACGAGCTGGCGGTAAGTATGTTTCTTGACAGAAAAATAAAGTATCTTGATATTATTGATATAATAGAACAAACTATGAATCACATAGAATATATTGATAATCCTAATGTAGAGCAGATACTTTCATCAGAAGCAGCTGCCTATGAATTTATTAGAAGCAGGTGGTAGAAGTGAATATTTTAATTGCAATCGTAATACTGAGTATTATAATTATTATCCATGAATTGGGACATTTTTTACTGGCAAAGGCAAATGGAGTAGCAGTAACAGAGTTCTCTTTAGGTCTTGGACCAACATTATTAAAAACTAAGAAAAACGGCACTATTTTCAGCCTTAAGCTGCTGCCTTTTGGTGGAGCATGTATGATGGCTGGTGAAGATGGAGTAGAGGTGGCAGAGGCTGATAAGGAAACACTTTTTTCCTCTAAATCAGTGTGGGCAAGAATATCTATCGTGGCTGCCGGTCCTATATTCAACTTTATTCTGGCATTTGTAATGGCTGTATTTATTATTGGAAGCATAGGTTATGATCCATGTGTGGTATATAGTGCAGATGAGAATTCCGCTGCAGCGGAGGCAGGTCTTATGCCGGGAGATGTTATTAAATCGGTTAATGGAAAAACTATTAATTTTTATAAGGAATTCAGCTTCTGGGCAACTTATAATGAAGGCGAAGTTATGAAGCTGGTTTATCAGCGTGACGGAGAAACGTATACAACAACACTTATTCCTGAATATATAGAGATGGATGTGTATCAGCTTGGGGTATATCTTGGAGCGGATGCAACCATAAGTGAGGTATCGTCAGGCTCCGTTGCAGAAGCTGCTGGTTTTAAGGCAGGAGATGTTATTAAAGCGGTTAACGGAACTGTTGTTGCAACCTCTGAGGAGGCTATTGAGCTTATTCGCGGCTGCGGCGGTGAAACAGTGCTTGTGACAATTATGCGTGGCAGTACGGAAATGGATATTCCTGTAACTCCTGTTAAGACACATTATGCATATTTTGAGACAGGGCTTTCATTCTCTGGTACAAGAGTTAAGACAAATCCAATTGAGACTATTAAATATGCTGCCCTGGAGGTTAAATACTGGATTTCCATGGTAATTGACAGTCTTAAGCTGTTAGTTACAGGTAATGTATCAAAGGACGATGTAGCAGGACCTGTGGGAATTGTATCAGCTATTGGAAATGTGGTTGAAAAGAGTAAACCGGATGGCGTATTTTACATTATTCTTAATCTTGCTAACTGGGTAGTTATGCTATCTGCCAATCTTGGTGTAATGAATCTTCTTCCTCTGCCGGCACTTGATGGCGGAAGACTTCTGTTTATGATAATTGAGGTATTCAGAGGAAAGCCTGTGGACCAAAAGATAGAGGGAATGGTTCATTTTGTGGGAATGGTGCTGCTTATGCTTTTGATGGTGTTTATATTATTTAACGATATATCGAATTTGTTTTAAGTAGTGAGGTGCGTATGAGTTATATTACTAGAAAGAATACCAGAGTTGTTAATATTGGTGGCGTGGCGATAGGTGGTAATAATCCTATTACAATTCAGTCTATGACTAATACTAAAACAGAGGATGTCAGGGCTACGGTGGAGCAGATTAAGAGGCTTACTACTGCGGGCTG
>JAZQLB010000351.1:0-13111 GCA_045542475.1 Lachnospiraceae bacterium
ACTGTGTCTGGCAGCTAAAAGTGGTATTGATGTAAGAATTGTAACACCGGGTATTCCAGATAAAAAGGTGGTTTATCAGCTTACTAAATCGTATTATCCGCAGCTTCTGGAGGCGGGGGTCAGAATTTACCACTATACACCGGGCTTTATTCATGCTAAAAGTTATATATGTGATGATGAGATAGGCGTAGTTGGTACAATTAATATGGACTACCGTAGTCTATATCTTCATTTTGAGTGTGCCACATATATGTATAAGGTTGATGCCTTAAAAGATTTAAAGCAGGATTATCTTGAAACCTTTGAAAAAGGAGAAGAGGTATTCCTTGAGGTAAAAACAGTGAGAAGGTCGGCAATTAGTGCCTTGTTTAAGGCAGTACTCAGATTATTTGCACCATTAATGTAGAATGAAAGGAACTATTTAATGAAAGTATTTTATGTATCATTAGGCTGTGATAAGAATCTTGTGGATTCAGAGAAAATGCTTGGTATGCTTCAGGATGAGAATTATGAATTTACAGATGATGAAAGTGCGGCTGATATTATAATTATTAATACCTGTGCATTTATTAATGATGCCAAGGAGGAAAGTATTAATACCATAATCGAGCTGGCAAAACAGAAGGAAACTGGTAATTGTAAAAAGCTTATAGTTACAGGCTGTCTGGCTCAGAGATATAAGGAAGAAATTAAGGCGGAGCTTCCGGAGGTGGATTTAATATATGGTATGTCGGATTATAGTGAAAAGCATGTAACAGCAAAAAGAGTTGTTACAACAGGCGGTCATTATGCACATCTTAAGATTGCCGAAGGCTGTGACAAATATTGTACTTACTGTATTATTCCAAAGCTTCGTGGACATTACAGAAGCTATCCTATGGAACAGCTTATTAACGAAGCTAAGGCTTTGGCAGAGGGCGGCGTTAAAGAGCTTATACTGGTAGCACAGGAAACAACACTTTATGGTGTGGATTTATACGGCGAAAAGAAGTTGCATGAGCTGCTTAGCCAGCTTTGTAAGATAAGTGGTATCCAGTGGATTCGTATACTTTACTGTTATCCTGAGGAGATATATGAGGAGCTTATTCAGGTAATAAAAGAGGAGAAGAAAATCTGTCATTATCTGGATATTCCAATACAGCATGCCAGTGACAGAGTCTTAAAGCGGATGAACCGCCGTACTAATAAGGCAGAGCTTATAGCTAAGATAAACAGGCTTCGTGAGGAAATACCGGATATAGCTCTTAGAACCACCTTGATTGCAGGCTTTCCGGGAGAGACAGAGGAAGACCATGAGGAATTAATGGAATTCATTGATGAGATGGAATTTGAGAGGCTTGGTGTATTTACTTATTCGCCTGAGGAGGGAACACCTGCTGCCGATATGCCTGACCAGATTGAGGATGAGGTCAAGGAAGACAGGCGTGATGCACTTATGGAGCTTCAGCAGGATATATCAAGTGACTTATCTCAGAATAAAATTGGCAGAATTGTTACAGTAATGATTGAAGGCAAGGTGGCTGATGAGAATGCTTATGTAGGAAGAACTTATATGGATGCACCGGGAATTGACGGTTATATCTTTGTGAATACGGATGAACAGCTTATGTCCGGTGATTTTTGCAAAGTTAAGGTTACAGGAGCACTAGAATACGATTTGATAGGAGAATTAGTATAATGAATTTACCAAATAAATTAACAATAGCACGAGTGATAATGATTCCATTCTTTTTATTCTTTTTAATGACAAATATAGTACCATACAGTAATTATATTGCACTTGCTGTATTTATAATTGCCAGCCTTACAGATATGCTTGACGGAAAAATAGCAAGAAAGCATAATCTTGTAACGAATTTTGGTAAGTTTATGGACCCGCTTGCAGATAAGCTTTTAGTGTGCTCTGCAATGATAGCATTTATTGAGCTTGGACTTATGCCAGCATTAATTGTAATTGTTATTATCGCAAGAGAATTTATTATAAGCGGTTTCAGAACTATTGCGGTAGAAAAGGGTGTGATTATAGCAGCCGGAATGTCTGGTAAGGTTAAAACTGTTGTACAGATGATTACCTGCTGTGTACTTATTGCACAGCTGCCATTTGATTTTATGAGAATAGTGGAACAGGCAGGAATATATCTTTCGTTAATTCTTACAATATATTCGCTGATTGTATATCTTATTCAGAACAAGGATGTATTAAAGGATTGATATAATGGAAAATAATGAATTTCTTGAGGAAGAACTGGTTAGAATTCTTAAGGATAATAAATTAAAGCTTACAACTGTGGAATCATGTACAGGAGGAATGATTGCTTCAAGAATAGTTAACGTAGCAGGTGCCTCAACAGTTTTTGAACAGGGCTTTGTTACATATTCAGAGAGCGCCAAGGTAAGTCTTGTAGGTGTGAAGGCTGATACTATTGATAAATATAATGTTGTAAGCCATGAGGTGGCTTATGAGATGGCAGAGGGCGGTGCACATACAGCCGGAGCTGATATGGCATTGTCCGTAACCGGAATTGCAGGACCTGATGGTGGCAGCGAGGAAAGACCTGTGGGCTTATGCTATATTGGTTGTTACTATAATGATAATACACAGGTGGAAAAGCATATATTCACAGGTGACAGATTAGAGATAAGAAAAAAGGCTGCAAATGCAGCCCTTATGCTTGGAATTAACTGTATTAAAGGAAATCCGATTTCTCCTGAATAATGTTGTAAGCCTTAAACATTCCGGTGGTTTTGATTTCATAAACCATATGGTTGTTGTCTTCAATAAATATTACAAAATATAATTTGTGGAATATTATGTCGGAATAATTAAGGCATAATGCAGTTTTTAGCTCCTTGCTTTTATTTGCCTCAACAAAATTAAGAGTATCGTCTGTAAGAACCAGATAGCCGTTAAGCTTAAGTTTTCCTACAGTCAGGGAGCCTTTATCAAGATGTATAATATTGCCGTTAATTATTCCGGCAATGTCCTTTTTGATGTTAGAGCCTATCATAGTTGCACTTCCTTTCTGCAACAGAAATTGTATCACATCATAAATTTACTTGCAACAGAGTAAAATCATGTTTATAATAGTTGAATAGTACGTTTTTTGGAGAGTGTTAAAGTGGAAGCTAATGAAAGAAGCGGATACAAAACTAAACAAAGAGAAGTAATACTTGATTATCTTAAGAAATGTCAGGATGGACATGTTACAATAGATGAGGTAACTGACCACTTAAAAAGAGAGGGTAATAAGGTGGGGAGAACCACTATTTACCGATATATGGAAAAGCTGACTGACGAGGGCTTTCTTAGGAAATACTATATTGAAGAGGGCATGGGTGCCTGTTATCAGTATCAGGGAGAGCATTGCTGCAGTCATTTTCATTTAAAATGTATTAAATGCGGCAGACTGTTTCATATAAGCTGTGACTTTATTTCGGGGATAGAGGCACATGTATATGAGCATCATCACTTTAGGATAGACAATTCCAAGACTGTACTGTATGGAACCTGCGAGGGTTGTTCAGATAATTAATATTTTTACATAAAGGAGATTAAGAAAATGGAAAAGAAACCGTTTGTTACTTTGGAGAAGCTTAAGGAGATTGATAAGACATATCCTACTCCTTATCATATTTACGATGAGAAGGGCATTAGAGAGAATGCTTTAAAATTAAAGGAGGCTTTTTCTTGGAACAAGGGCTTTAGAGAGTATTTTGCTGTTAAAGCTACTCCTAATCCATTTATTATAAATATACTTAAGGAGTGCGGCTGTGGCGTTGACTGCTCATCAATGGCAGAGCTTATGCTTGCGGATGCACTTGATTTTTCGGGAGAACAGATTATGTTCTCGTCTAATGCTACACCAAGAGAGGATTTTGAATATGCCCATAAGATTAATGCAACAATTAATCTTGATGATTTTACACATATTCAGTTCCTTGATGATATATGCGGTATTCCTGAGACTATTAGCTGTCGTTTTAATCCGGGCGGATATTTCCAGATTGCCAACTCAATTATGGACAACCCTGGTGATGCCAAGTATGGCTTTACTAAGGAGCAGCTTATCGAGGGCTTTAAGCTCTTGAAGGAGAAAGGAGCAAAGCGTTTTGGTATCCATGCGTTCCTTGCAAGTAATACAGTAACTAATGAATATTATCCAACACTTGCCAAGCTTTTATTTGAGCTGGCTGTCGAGGTCAGGGATAAAACAGGCTGTGATATTAAGTTTATTAATCTTTCAGGCGGTATTGGTATTCCATATAAGCCGGAGGGCGAGCCTAATGATATTATGGCTATCGGTGAAGGCGTTAGAAAGGTATATGAGGAGGTATTGGTTCCAGCGGGAATGGGCGATGTGGCTATTTTCACAGAGCTTGGACGTTTTATGCTGGCTCCATACGGACATCTTGTTACTAAGGCTATTCATGAGAAGCACACATATAAGGAGTACATTGGCTGTGATGCATGTGCAGCTAACCTTATGAGACCTGCTATGTATGGTGCTTACCATCATATTACAGTTATGGGTAAAGAGAATGAACCATGCGACCATATGTATGATGTAACAGGCTCACTTTGCGAGAATAACGATAAGTTTGCGATTGATAGAATGCTTCCAAGGATTGATATGGGAGATTTTCTTGTAATTCATGATACAGGTGCACACGGCTTTGCCATGGGCTATAATTACAATGGTAAGCTTCGTTCGGCAGAGCTTCTTCTGTGTGAGGATGGAAGCGTTAAGTTAATCAGAAGAGCTGAGACACCACAGGATTATTATGCAACCTTTGATAATCTTGGAATACTTGATAAGATTTTAAAATAAACGATAGGAATTAATTATTATGGCAGAACTTACTAATATAGCGGCAGAGCTTTCAAAGGGAAAAAATATAGAAAGCAATCTTTCTAAATATGCAGCTGGGATGAACTCATTATTTAACAGAATTGCACATGTAAAATTAGCAATGAATCTGTATACCTTTGCGGAGGTTTATGGTGATGAGGATATGTATAAGGAGGAGCTTTCAGACAGTGCAGCAAAACTGGCAGGTATTGTATCAGATGGAGTTGTGGGTAATGCTGCCACGGATTCTCTGATTAATGAGCTTGATGCTTTAAGAAATGATATTGTGGCGCGTATGGAGGTGCTTACCTCATATGTGGATCGTTTCCAGATATATGAATATGTGCTTAACAGAATTGAATATAAATTTGAAGAATGTGACATTAATCTTGATTATTATGATGATAAGTTTGAGAGAGATATTCTTAACTATATTGTGTCTGATAAGGATAACAGTGTGGTTAATATGAAGATTTCACAGGTGGTTGGTCAGCTGCCTATGAGACTTTCAAAGAATAAGTTCTTTGAGCTTGTAAAGGATGCACTTTCGCTCTATAAGGGCTCTGAGGTTAAATCTGTGTATGATTTTATCTATATGCTTAGAACAGTAGCAATGCTGCATACACCGGATAAATTTGATACAGAATTTCCTAAGCTTGCACAGTGGCTTATACAGCTTAAGGGCTATAGCTATGGCGATATGGAAGAGCCTGCCTACAGAGAGGCTTTGCAATGTCTTAGCGAAGCAAGTGATTATGTTACAGGAATTACTGATATATATGTTATGATGATGCAGGCAGTTAATGATGCCTATACAATACTTTTATCTTCAGAGGAAGCAATTACAGACAGTATAGAGAAAAATAACTGCATTCAGATTATCAAGGTTGCTGCTGAGGCACTTAAGCATAATGAGCTGCCGGATGAAACTACCTTTGAGTTGTTTGAAGCACTTGAGGGTATTCAGGAGAAGCTTTTCATGCAGTTATCAGGGGATGGCTATGCTTTGGATGATGTTAAGGTATCTCTTATGGACAAAACTGCAGAGTGTAAGCTTGAGAATACATATGAGAAGCTCTTTAAAATGAATCTGCTTAATTCAGGAAGTGATTTTGTAGCTTTAGCTACTGAGACAGAGACTTCTGTAGTTGCAGATGCTGAATATATTGAAGGTCAGTATAATAAGCTTGTTAACGAGCTTAGTGATATTTTTTCGTCAAATGAAAGAGTAATTAACCGTGCTGTTATGGCAAGTGTTTTAAGTAGTTTACCTGTATTTTTTAATAGTGCAGAGGAAATTAAAGAATACATTCATGTTGCACTTGGACAGTGTAAGGACGAAGCAGAGAAAAAGGCTTGTATGAGTGTAATGCTTTTATTAATGAATGACTAAAATGAGGAGTCCTATGATCAGATACATCTGGTATAAAAATCTATATTACGGAGAAAAGGCCGGTAAACACAAGAAGTTAATTAAATTTAGCATCAAAACCGGTCATGCGGGTCTTAATACCTTTGTGCTTACCATTCCCTCAGGGGATGGCAATATGTTTGATATATACAGAACTGTTGAATTTAAGCAGAAGATATATAAGGACAGAAGTATTAAGGTAGTTGGTATTGCAAAGGGGAAGGAGGAGGCTTATGAGCTGACCTCTCAGATTGTCAATGATGTGTATACTAATACAGGTGGATTTGATGTAAGAAACTTTTTTCAGTTTGATTAAATAATGAGGAGGTATAATATTGGGATTATTAAGTATAATTCTAACAATACTTAAAATAATTGGTATCATACTGCTTGTTATTATAGGATTAATTATTTTTATATTATGTCTGATATTATTTGTGCCGGTAAGATACAATATTGATATAAGCTATATGGATAAGCCGGATATCAAAGTAAGAATAACATATCTTTTAAGGATGATTAGAGCATATTATGTATATAATCCTACAGAGAATGGATTAACCATAAAGTTCTTATGTTTTAATGTGTCAAAAGATAAGAAAAAGGGAAATAAATTACAAAACAAGTCAAAAACCGGCACTAAGGGCAGTAAACGCAAGAAAAAAGTATCCAAAGAGGATGATTTGGATGCACCGGAGACGGATGCCGAGCTTACTGATATAGCAGATGAAGCACAGGTAAACGAAGCTGTTATTAATGAGGCGCTAAATACCGAAAATACTGAAACAGATAATACACAAAATAATATTCTGCAAAACAAAAGTACAGATGAAACCACAGATACAGAAAAATCAGCAAAAGCAAAGGCTGGCGCCGGCTCAAATACCAAAGTAAAAAAATCCAAAGCAAGTGGTAAAAAAGCTGGTAATAAGAGTGGTACAGATGGTATAATAGAACAGATAAAAGGGATTATAACCTTATTAAAGGAGAATAAGCTTGTTGTTAAGTTTGTCTGGCGGAAGATTAAGAAGCTGTTTAAGCATATTCTTCCGGGCAGTCATGTAATTAATCTTAAGCTTGGACTGGACGACCCGGCAACTCTTGGCGAACTGGTTGGCGTAGTGAGTGTAGTCAGGGCTGGAACTAATATGGTAATTAATCTGACTCCTGATTTTAATAATAAGGTTATAGAGGCTGATTGTCATTTTAAAGGCAGAATCAGGGTAGTTACCCTGGTATATATTGTATTATCAGTATATTTAAACAAGAATGTTAAGAAAATAATTAATAAGCTAAAAGCATAATGGAGGTTATTTATGGCAGAAAACACAAAGTTTAACTCAACAGTGGAATCATTATTTAAGGGAATGGACAGCTTTGTATCAGCAAAGACTGTTGTGGGAGATGCTATTACAGTTAATGATACTATTATTGTTCCTTTAGTGGATGTATCCTTTGGTGTGGGAGCCGGTGCATTTGCAGGCGATACCAAGAATAATGCAGGCGGTGGTCTGGGCGCAAAGCTTACACCAAGTGCAATACTTGTTATTCAGGATGGTCAGACAAAACTTGTAAATGTTAAGAATCAGGATACAATTACCAAGATTCTTGATATGGTTCCTGATATGGTTGATAAGATTTCAGGAATTGCTTCCGGCAAGAAGGAGAAGAATGACCCTGAGGTTGATGCAGTTATTGTTGAGATGACAAGTAATGAAGAATAAATTAAAGAAAAGAGTTTTTATAATGTTTATAACACTTTTCTGTATTGGAATAGTGGGCGTTATTTATGCGTTTTCTATTAATTATTATGTAGTGGCAAGTACAAAGAATCAGATACTTACCAGTGAAGAGGCCGCCAAGCTTTCGGATGTGGACTGTATTCTGGTTCTTGGTGCTTTGGTTAAGCCGAATGGAATGCCAAGCCACATGCTTCAGGACAGAATTATTACAGGCATTAAGCTTTATGAGCTTGGAGCATCAGCTAAGCTTATTATGAGTGGTGACCATGGCAGGGAAGGCTATGATGAGGTTAATACCATGAAGGAATATGCCATAAATGAGGGGCTTCCCTCAGAGGATATTTTCATGGATCATGCAGGCTTTTCTACATATGAGAGCATATACAGAGCAAAAGAGGTTTTTGGGGCAGATAAAATAATAATTGTAACTCAGGAATACCATCTGTACAGAGCCTTATATATTGCTAATGTATTAGGCGTTGAGGCGTATGGTGTGTCTGCCGATTTGCGTGATTATGCCGGACAGTTTAAGCGTGATATAAGAGAGATATTGGCAAGGAATAAGGATTTTATCTATGGAATCATTAAGCCGGAGCCAAAATATCTTGGAGATTCCATTCCTGTATCAGGAGATGGTAATATCACGAATGATAAATAAAAATATGGATATCCTAACAGCAAAGCAGTTTGTTGTTAGGAGGTCTATATGGGACAGAGAACAAAAGAAGTCAGACCATTTGGTACGTCAGACAAGCTGGGATATATGTTTGGCGACTTTGGTAATGACTTCACTTTTATTTTATCGTCATTATTTCTTACAAAATTCTATACGGATGTTATGGGGGTATCTGCGGCATTAGTTGGTATTATGATGATGCTTGCCAGATTTGTAGATGCCTTTACTGATATAACCATGGGACAATTAGTGGATAAAAGTAAGCCGGGTAAAAAAGGTAAATTTTCACCTTGGCTGCTTAGAATGTGTGGTCCTGTGGCAATATCGTCCTTTCTTATGTATGCGGTATGGTTTAAGGACATGCCCATGAGCTTTAAGATATTCTGGATGTTTTTTTCATATTTACTATGGGGAAGTGTTTTTTATACCGGTGTAAACATTCCATATGGCTCTATGGCTTCAGCGATTTCAGAGGAGCCTAAGGATAGAGCATCACTTTCTAATTTCAGAAGTATTGGAGCCGCACTGGCAAGCACTGTTATCGGAGTTGTGCTTCCACTTGTTGTTTATTATACGGATGAAGCCGGAAATACCATTTTTTCCGGTGAGAGAATGGCAGTAGCAGCGTTTGCCTGCTCCGTTGGTGCTATTATATGTTATTTTTTATGCTATTATATGACTACTGAAAGAGTTAAGGTTCCGGCTAAAAATGAAAAATTCTCATTAAAAGGACTTGCATTAAGTCTGGCTCAGAACAAAGCACTTATTGGTATTGTTGTTAGTGCTCTTTTAATGCTTTTTGCACAGCTTTCTTTAAATAATATGAGTTCATATATATACCCGAATTATTTTGGTAATGCCCAGGCATTATCTCTTGTTTCGCTGCTTGGAACAATTATAACTCTTGGTTTAGCACCGTTTACAGTATATTTATCAACCAATATCGGTAAAAAAGAGATATCAATGGCGGGAGCAGGACTAAGTGCAGTTGTTTTTTTAATTGCATATTTCATTCATACAAAAAATATCTGGGTATGGATTGTGTTATATGGAATTTCCTATATTGGAACAGCCCTTTTCACACTTGTAAGCTGGGCAATGATTACGGATGTTATAGACGATACAGAAGTAAAAACCGGAAGCCGTTCAGATGGAACAATATATTCAGTATATTCCTTTGCAAGAAAATTAGGTCAGGCAGTAGCATCCGGTCTTACCGGAACCCTTTTATCTGCCATAGGCTATAGTCAGGCAACAGCCTTTGATGAAAATGTAGTGAATGGAATCTATGACATTACCTGTATTGTGCCGGCAATCAGCAACCTGTTATTGGTTGCTGCACTATGGTATCTGTATCCTCTTGATAAAAAAACAGTAAAAGCCAACTCGGAAAAACTTAAAAAGCTGCACGCAAAAGAGTGATACTTTTTTATTAACCGGAATATTATATAATAATATATGTACTTAAGGGAGTGCATAGTATGTGTAAAATCATCGGTTTTATAATGTTCTGGATTGCTATCGGTATAATAATCGGACTATGGATAGACAGCACCTTACTGGCAGTTATAATTGTCATCCTTCTTATGCTCCTTGGCTATAACCTTTTTTGTGGTAAATGCTAGAAATGGGTAATCACAATTTCAGTAGGAGGGGATATGTTCTTAATAAGGACTTTTTGACTCCGTCAGTACTTGAGCATCGTATTTTGATGCTCTATGTACTGCTACGTGAGGCAACTTAGCGAGAGCGTGTCCTTATTAAGAATATATCCCCTTCCACATTAAAATGTCGGATAGTCAAAGAATAGAAACAAAAAAACCTGGACAAAATCCAGGTTTTAAGACTATCAAACTCTATAAATTAAGCTCTTTCTACAGCGCCTGAACGTAAGCAAGAAGTACATACATACATCTTCTTAGCTCCAGCAGTTGTCTGAACCTTAACAGATTTTACGTTTGATTTCCACATTTTGTTTGACTTTCTGTTAGAGTGGCTTACCTTGAGTCCAAAATGAGCACCCTTGTCACAAATAGCACATCTAGCCATGATTACACCTCCTAAAGCTAAATTACGCCTTGACGGCTTACAACAGGAATTATCTTAACAGATTATATAACATTTTGCAAGTAAAAAAATAATATTTTTTAAAAAGTTTTTTTAAGTTTAAGTTCCCTTTTGCAAAAAAATAATGTATAATACAGCATATCATGTTTTATATACCGTTTTTTAACGGGGATTGGAGGAACTTTTGAAAGGTCGAATTGATAATAAATTAGGAACTATTATAATTGATCCGGAAGTAATTGCTATGTATGCAGGAACCACAGCTGTAGAATGCTTTGGTGTAGTAGGTATGGCTGCTGTCAGTATGAAGGATGGTCTTGTTAAGCTTCTTAAGAAAGAGAGCCTTACTCATGGAATTAATGTAATAATTAGTGAAGAGAACTTGATAACTCTTGATTTTCATGTTATTGTGTCATATGGCGTTAGTATTTCAACTGTTGCTGAGAATCTGATTAACAGTGTTAAGTATAAGGTTGAAGAATTTGCCGGAATGAAGATAGAGAAGATTAATGTATATGTTGATGGCGTAAGAGTTATCGACTAATTAATCGGATTTAAGGAGGATATTTAAAGTGGCTATTAATACCATAGATGCGGCATTGCTTAAAAAGTGTTTCCTTGCAGGTGCAGCGAATTTGGAAGCTAAAAAAGAAATAATAAATGAACTTAATGTTTTCCCTGTACCCGATGGTGATACAGGAACTAATATGACATTAACTATTTTGTCAGCAGCTAATGAGGTTGGTAATATTACTGAACCTACACTGGCTAATCTTGCAAAGGCAATTTCCAGTGGTTCACTTCGTGGAGCCAGAGGTAATTCAGGTGTTATCCTTTCACAGCTTTTCAGAGGCTTTACAAAGGAGATTAAGGAAGCCGGAGAGATTGATGCAATTGTAATGGCAAGAGCCTTTGAGCGTGCTGTAGAGACAGCTTATAAGGCGGTTATGAAGCCTAAGGAGGGAACTATCCTTACCGTTGCCAAGGGGATTTCAGATAAGATGAATGAGCTTGCCTTTGAAAGTGATGACCTTGAAGAGATTCTTGGCAAGGTGTTAGAGCATGGCTATTATGTGCTTTCACAGACACCTGAGATGCTTCCTGTTCTTAAGCAGGCTGGAGTAGTTGACTCAGGCGGACAAGGTCTTATGGAGGTATTACAGGGGGCATATGACTGTCTTTGCGGTAAGGAAGTAGAATTTACCGTAACTGCATCTACAGGCGTTAAGGTGGATGTTGCAGTAGAGGATAATTATGAGATTACCTTTGGATACTGTACAGAGTTTATAATTAACATCGAAAAGAAGTTTGATGATAATGATGAGGTTGAGTTCAAGGCTTATCTTGAGTCAATCGGTGATTCAATTGTTGTGGTTGCTGATGATGAACTTGTTAAGGTACATGTTCACACTAATGACCCGGGTCTTGCAATCCAGAAGGCTCTTACCTATGGTTCTTTAAGCAGAATGAAGATTGATAATATGCGTGAGGAGCATCAGGAGAAGCTTATAAAGGAAGCCGAGAAAGCAGAAGCAGCTAAGAAGGAAGCAGAGAAGAAGGCTTTAGAACCACGTAAGGAATTTGGATTTATTTCTGTATCCGTTGGTTCAGGACTTAGTGAGATATTTAAGGGGCTTGGTGCTGATGTAATTATCGAGGGCGGACAGACAATGAATCCAAGTACAGAGGATATGTTAAATGCCATTGATAAGGTTAATGCAGATAATGTGTTTATTTTACCAAATAACTCTAACATTATACTTGCAGCCAATCAGGCAAAGTCCATTGTTAAGGATAAAAATATCCATGTTATTCCATCAAAGACCATTCCACAGGGAATTACAGCTATTATTAATTTTGACGAAAGCATTACTCCTGAGGAAAATGTAGAGAACATGACTGCAGAGATGAAGAATGTCAAAACAGGTCAGGTGACCTATGCCGTTCGTGATACCTCTATGGATGGTAAGGAAATCAAAGAGAATGACATTATGGGTATCGGTGATAAGACTATTCTTTCGGTTGGTAATGATATTGAGGAAACAACCATTGATATGCTTAACCAGCTTGTAGATGATGATTCGGAGCTTGTAAGTGTATACTACGGTTCGGATGTTACAGAGGAGCAGGTTGAATCCCTTACAGCAAAGCTTGAAGAGGCTTATCCTGAATTAGACCTTGAAATTCATCTTGGCGGACAGCCAATCTATTACTATATTATATCCGTGGAATAAAGCGTTTGGCAGGCTGTCAGTTGTGACGGCCTGTTTCTATGTGGTGGTCCGGGAGGGGCGTGGATTTATAAGCTTATTTTCGGATGCGGTTCTACGAATATAAGATTTTCTAAGTGCTTTGCCTAAGTTTT